>JABGXK010000266.1 GCA_018675825.1 Flavobacteriales bacterium
AAATAATTTCTAGTTTATTCTTTGGATTTCTAGTAGGATTTAAACTAATTCATGCAATATTAAATTATACAGATCTAGTTAATGACCCACAGTCATTTATTCTTTCTTTAGATGGTAATCTCTATGGAGGAGTTATTTTTGCTTTATTAAATCTACTACCTAAGTTATATAACAACAATAAAGATAGACTTGATAAACCAAAAACTATTGAAAAAGAGATTCACCCATACGAGCTTACTGGAAATATAACAATAATAGCTGCTTTCTCTGGAATTGTAGGAGCCAAAATATTTCATAACCTTGAAAACCTAAAGGATTTCCTTGCTGACCCAATTGGGCAACTTATGGCATTTAGTGGCTTAACTTTTTATGGAGGCTTAATCTTTGGTGCAATTTCAGTTCTTTTATATTGTAGAAAATACAAAATAAATACATTACATCTTTTAGACAGTTCTGCGCCAGCATTAATGATTGCTTATGGAATTGGTAGAATTGGATGTCAAATGTCAGGTGATGGTGACTGGGGAGTTGTTAACAAGTTACCAAAACCAGATTGGCTTGGTATATTTCCTGATTGGGTATGGAGCTATGATTTTCCACATAATGTAATAAACAAAGGAATTAAAATGACAGGTTGTGCCGATACATTTTGGCATGATTATTGTAAAGTTTTACAATACCCTGTATGGCCAACTGCATTGTATGAAGTTATTATGTGTACCATCCTATTTTCTGTTTTATGGATATTAAGAAAAAGAATTAAAATTGCAGGATTACTCTTCTGTATATATTTAATTATGAATGGCATCGAAAGATTCTTTATTGAAAAAATAAGAGTAAATAACCCTATCATAGGAGATATTACTCAAGCTGAAATCATCTCCTTCTTTCTAATTTTAAGTGGATTAGTATTCTACTACTATTTAGTAAGAAAAAATAGAATTACAAATATTTAATACTATATTTTTTACTTTAAAAATTAATCAATTTAATGTTAAAATTTATTCAAAACTTTACTTATACTATTTTACAAATAATTTTATTGCCCCTTGCAATTTTAGGTGCACTTTATGCAATTAACAAAGAGAAAATAGTAAGTAAAAGACTTGATATATCATACACTGCTGGACAGGTTATACAGGGCCAATGGCTAATGCATTATTTTAAAATAAGAAAAGATAAAAATATTATTAAATTTATAAAGAAGTTTCCAGCAGAATCACATCTAGCGTTATATTTGATGTTTTTTGCTGCTATTATAGCAAATAGAATCTCTGGCTTTATTCCAAAGGCTATAAAAAAGGATATATTACAAGAAATCTCATCATACTCATTTTTGTTTTATAGAACTAAAAAGTTTGATCAAATTATAGAAGAAAATATTAATAAAGTAAAACAATTTGTGATTATTGGAGCAGGTTTTGATTTAAGATCAATTAAATTTTATAATAAAGATCTTAAAGTTTTTGAACTTGATCAGAAAAATACTCAGGACATAAAAATTCAAACTTTAAAAGAAGCAAAAATATATAAGAAAAATATTAAATATATTAACTGTGATTTAAATAATTATAAATGGACTGATAGCTTAATTACAAATGGATTTAAAACTTATGAAAAAACATTATTTCTATTTGAAAGTGTGTCTTGTTATATCAACAAGCCTACTGTAGAAAATATATATAGAAAAATATCTAATATTTGTCCAAAAGGTAGTCTAATAGCTCAAGATTTTTACTCAACTAATTTCTTACATGGAAATGAGTTTAAAAGAGTTAAAAATGGTAAAAGAGTGGTCGAGAATTTTGGTGAACCTTGGGATTTTACTATAGATATGACAACAAACCCGAAAAAGGAGATAAATAAACTTTTAAGCAAAAATAATTTATCAGTTATAGAAACTTTTATATGTGGAGAAAAAAGTACAAAATCTAAAAATCCATTTTACGCAATTTCTCTATCCTCTGTATAAGGTTAAGAAAATATTATTTATAATGTATTACTCTGCTAGAACCAATTTGCTTAGTTAATGAAGTGCCATTTACTGAACCTAATTCCACCCAGCCAGAATCATCATATAAAATTCCGTCTCTAACTATTCCATTACTATAACTAGCATTAGAATTATCATAAGAAGATCCTAAACCTGTAATAATGATTAATTTTCCACTCCATCTAGTTCCAGAAACAGTAATAGTAGATTTTGCAGAATTATCTGAATATGAATAAACTCCATTAATAGTGATTTTAATATTAGATTTTGATGTACTATTAGAAGGAGAACTACTATTAGAGGAATCGCCTGAACCAATTATCAAAGCTCCTGAAGCAACAAAAAAACAACAAAATATATAGGTATTAAATTTTTTCATAATTATAGAGTTAAATTAATGATAAATTTAACGAAAAAAATGAGAGTTTACCATTTATAATCTTCTTTTCTAAGAATATCTAAACCAATAAAAGTAATTATTCCATTTATAATTAGAAGCTCAAAACCAAATGGAATATATAAATTAAGGACATAACAAATTATTGGAGAAATAATAGCAATTAATGGAACAAATTTATCTTTAATATTATATTTAGTAAAAAGTCCAAATGAAAACATTCCAAGTAATGGGCCATACGTATATCCAGCTACAGTAAATAATGACTTAATAACACTTTGATCATTTATAACATTAAAAAGTAGTATTACACACAACAAAATAAAAGACATAAGTAGATGAACATATTTTCTTGTTTTAATCTGCTTTTTAGGATCTTGCTTTTCAAATTCAAGAATATCAACACAAAATGAGGTTGTAAGAGAAGTTAATGCAGAATCAGCGCTAGAATAAGCTGCAGCAATAATTCCAATTATAAATAATATCCCTACATAAGGAGGTAATCCTGAATTAAGTGCAATCTCTGGAAATAGCATATCAGCATCTACAGGAATCATTATACTGCTTAAAGAATCAGAATATATATATAATAAAGCTCCAAGAGCTAAGAAGATTAGATCGACAAAAATTAAAATTGTACTAAATACCATCATGTTTTTTTGCGCATCTTTTAGATTCCTACAACTAAGGTTTTTTTGCATTTGATCTTGATCAAGACCCGTCATAACAATTGCCATAAACATACCTGAGAAAAACTGCTTGAAAAAATACTTTTTATCTGTCCAATCATCAAAGAAAAATACTCTAGAATACTTAGAATCATCAATTAAATTAAATAGAGAAACAAAATTGAGATCCATTTTTTGCATAATAGTATAGCCAATAATTACAACTGTAGATAACATAAATGTTGTTTGTAAGGTGTCAGTCCAAATGATAGTTTTCATCCCACTCCTATAAGTGTATAACCATATAAGTGCTATTGTAATAATAACAGTAACATAAAAAGGAACATTCCATGATTCAAATACTGCATATTGCAACACCGTAGCAATTAAGAACAGTCTAAATGAAGCGCCAATAGTTCTTGAAAGCAAAAAAAATGCAGACCCTGTCTTATAGCTACTATAACCAAACCTATCTCTTAAATAAGTATAAATTGATGTTAATTCTAATCTATAATAACCTGGCAATAATATTCTTGAGACAATAACATACCCAACAAAAAATCCAAATACCATCTGAAGGTAAGAGAACTGACTTGAGGCTACCCAACCAGGAACAGAAATAAATGTTATACCTGAGAGGGTTGTACCAATCATACCATATGCTATAACATACCAAGGAGAGTTTCTATTTCCAAGAAAAAAGGTATCATTACTATCATTTTTTCCTGTTACAAAGGAAATTAAAAAAAGCAGTAGAAAATATGCTGCAATACAACTTAGGATGATAAATGAATTCATAATATTATTTAATTATTACAAATGTAAAATTTTTAAATATTTAATTAATTTTACAGCCATGGAATTTCCATCAAAACTTGTTGAAAATGCTGTAGAACAATTATCTACACTTCCTGGAGTTGGAAAAAGATCAGCTCTAAGACTTGCCCTCTATCTATTAAAGAGGGATAAAAAGCAAGTTGAAAAATTTGGTCAATCCTTTATTGATCTTATAAATAACATTAATTATTGCAAAGAATGTTTTACAATCTCTGATCTAAATATCTGTCAAGTATGTAAAAATCCAAATAGAGATAAAACTTTAATATGTGTTGTTGAAGATATAAGGATAATGATGGCAATAGAAAATACAATGCAGTTTAAGGGTGTTTATCATGTCTTAGGTGGTTTAATCTCACCATTAGATGGCATAGCTCCAGATGATCTAAGAATAGAGGAGTTAATAGAAAGAATTGATAAAGGATTTATAAATGAAGTCATATTTGCTTTAAGTACAACTATGGAGGGAGATACAACAAATTATTATTTATACAAAAGGTTAAAAGAAAAACAAGTGAATGTGTCTTTAATAGCGAGAGGAATTGCCATTGGTGATGAGCTAGAATATACTGATGAAGTTACTCTAGGTGAAGCGATATCTAGCAGATTACCTTATTCAGACAACCTTAAAACTCACTAATAAAAAACTATATAGTTAAGTTAGATTTATTAATTTTGCTTAAAATTTCAAAAAATGGCTAGAGTAGAATTGATTATGCCCAAAATGGGTGAGAGTGTTTC
>JABGXK010000267.1 GCA_018675825.1 Flavobacteriales bacterium
ATTTTCTTTTGTTTTTTTAAAATCTCTTTAAGTTTTTGCTTGTCCTCCCATCCTAATTTCTTTTTGGCTATTATAGTTTTATGAAATTCCTTTAGTTCTTCTTTTAATTCTTGCGCTTTTGTAATTGAGTTGCTTAAAGTGTTTTTTATTTTTTCATTTAGCTTATCTTTTTCTAAAATACTTTCAGCTTTAGTATTCTCTTTAAAAATAAATATTTGGCTCTTGGTTTTTTTAGATCCTTTTATTTCGTCATTATCCCAAATCTCAAAGAAGTATTTAACTTCATCCCCTTCGTTAAGTAATAGGTTTTTAATATTAAAATCATGATATAAAAATTGATTTGTATTATTTGAGATTTCTATGATCTCTTGGTTGCCTCCTTTTTTTTCTTTTTCATTAAATATTTCATAATGAAAAACTAGCTTCTTGAAACCATAATCATCACTTATCTCTGCATTAAGAAAACTCCTACTATTGATACTGTCTAGATCTTGTTTTACATAAATTATTGGATTTAAATCTTTTATGATATCTATTTTTAGTTCAGATGTATCGCTAAGATGATGATTGTTGTAATTTATTATTTTCGCATTAGTTTGTGTTAGATATTGTTGTTTGTATTGATATAATTTCTCAACGCTACTTAGGTATTTTTTATTATTCAGATTTAATATTACACTATCCGTATTTTCAAAATTAATAATCCATTCTACATATGATCCTGCTGGAACTTTTAAATCTCCTAGGCTGTTTACTGTAGTTTTTTTAATTAACGTATATTTTGGATATATTATGTTAGTCTTTACATCTCTAATGCTAGGAGCGGGTATAACCTCAATAATAAATTCTCTTGAAGTGTATCCTCCTCCATGTATTGTGAATTTTTTGTCTTCATATATATTTTTAAAGAGATATTGATATTCTGTACTACCTTTTTTTTGCATGATAAACTTACTTCCTCCAAAAGCTATGTAACATTCTTTAGGTATTTCTTCTCCTTCTATTTTTATTTTTAATGTAAAATCTTCTAGTTGTTTTGTTCTTAATTCATTTTCTATTTTAATAGTATATGGAGCTTCAGGTTCGAAGAACTTATTGTGCATAATGATCCGACCTGAACTTTCTGTAAGCATATCTGCTTTTCCACTAATAAAAAAAACGAATATTAGGGCAAATGGAAGAAGAAGCCATTTTGCTTGTTTTAGACTTGAAGTTAGGTTTACCGCATTCTTAAAAGGTATTGGCGATATGGATTTTGTTTTTTGTTCTATACTTGCGCGAACCAAATCGTTATCACAATTCATTTCGCTAAGTTCTAGAATATTGATTAGCTTATCGTCTATGTCATTAAAATGATCACCTAATATTTTAGCTGCTTGCTTATAACTAATTCCTTTTCTTAGTTTGAATAGCTTTAGTGATGGAATTACAATAAACTTAAAAATTATTACTCCATTAGAAATGATATAGAGCCAGAATAAAAATGTTCGCAGATCTACATTAAAATTCATATAGAATTCAAGAGTTGCAATGAATATAAAGAATAGTAATAAAATCAATAAAGTTAGAATTCCACCTCTGACTAATTGATTTATATAAAATTTCTTTATAAACTGATTCAGTTTATTAATTAAGAGATTGTTATTTTTCACTATTACAAAAATACAATTTTAAAACACTCAGCATTTCAATAATTTATATCATAAATACTATCTTTGTTAAAAATTAACATCATGCCACAAGTTAGAGTTAGATTTGCACCTAGTCCTACAGGCCCACTACATATAGGTGGCGTAAGAACAGCGTTGTATAATTATTTGTTTGCTAAGAAAAATAAAGGCAAGATAATTTTAAGAATTGAGGATACAGATCAATCTAGGTTTGTAGAAGGTGCTGAGGATTATATTATTGAATCTTTAAATTGGTGTGGCATTCATTTTGATGAAAGTATTGTAGATGGTGGTGAGTTTGAACCCTATAGACAATCTGATAGAAAACATTTATATTCCCAATATGCTCAAATGTTAGTTAATCAGGGGTATGCTTATTATGCTTTTGACTCTACAGAAGAGCTTGCTGAAATGAGGCTGAGAATGAAGAAAGCCGGAGTTCCATCGCCACAATATAACTCTATAACAAGGAATGATATGAAGAACTCTATTTCACTTTCTGTAGATGAAGTAAAATCAAAAATTGAAAAAGGCGAAAAATATGTTATTAGAATAAAAATGCCTAGAAATGAAGAGATTAAACTACAAGATTTGATAAGAGGTTGGGTGGTAGTAAATACTAATAATATGGATGATAAGGTTATTTTTAAGTCAGACGGCATGCCAACGTATCATCTTGCTAATGTAGTTGACGACTATTTAATGAAGATATCACATGTAATACGCGGTGAAGAATGGCTCCCATCAGCCCCTTTACATTTGCTGCTTTATAGATATTTAGGATGGGAGAGTAAGATACCGAAATTTGCTCATCTTCCATTAATACTAAGGCCTGATGGGAATGGAAAATTAAGTAAAAGAGATGGTGATCGTTTAGGTTTTCCTGTTTTCCCAACTGAATGGATTAATCCAGAAGATGGAGAAAAAAGTTCAGGATATAAAGAGAATGGATACATTGCAGATGCTTTTATTAATATGTTAGCTTTTTTAGGTTGGAATCCTGGAACCCAACAAGAAATTTTCTCAATTAAAGGCTTAGTCGATGCGTTTTCATTAAAAAGGGTTGGTAAATCAGGAGCTAAATTTGATTTTGATAAAACACTTTGGTTCAATCAGCAATATTTAAGAAATAAGTCAAAAGAAGCTTTAGCTATTGATCTTCAGTTAATTCTGAAAAAAAACAACGTAAATGTAGAAGATAGATTTGTACAGGAAGTTTGTGAGCAATTAAAAGAAAGATCTACTTTTGTAAAAGATATGTGGGAGGAAGGTAAATATTATTTTGAAGCACCTACCTCTTATGATGAGAAAACTATTCGTAAAAAATGGAAAGAAGACACTCCAAAATATATATCAGAACTAAAAGATAGATTATCAGAAGTATCAGATTTTTCGTCTGGAAATATTGAAGTAGAATTCAAAAAATACATAGAAGAAAATGAATTAGGAATGGGGATGCTATTACCTGCCTTTAGAGTTTCTTTAACAGGACTTGGAATAGGCCCTTCTTTATTTGATATTGCAGCACTTTTGGGTAAAGAAGAAACGATTACAAGAATGGAAACAGCACTTAAGAAAATATAATAATGGGGGTAATTACTGTAGAGGGAATTAGAGTTTTTGCTTATCACGGTCATTTGCCAGAAGAAGCAATTTTAGGGGGTCATTTTATTGTAAGTGTTTGGGTAACTGCAGATACTTCTGAAGTAGAGAAAACAGATAACCTAAAGCATACAGTGGATTATGTTAGAATTATAGAGCTTGTTAAAGAACAAATGACAATTCGCTCTAACATGATAGAGCATCCTGCAAAGAGAATTGTAGATGCAATTTTAACTCTACGCAAAGTACACAAAGTAAAAGTAGAGGTAGAAAAAATCCAACCACCAATTGACGCTACTTTTGATAAAATTTCAGTTACTATAGAAGGTGAAAATTAAGTTAAGAAAGCATAGTATGTATATTGTAATCTATGAATTCAAAGTGAAAGAGAATTGCGAACATAAATTTATTGATTTATGGAAAAATTGACAAATTTAATGCAGAAATATGAAGGTAGTTTAGGTTCAAGGCTACATAAACAAAAAGATTTACATTATATAGCTTATGCACAATGGCCATCAAAAGAAATTTTTGAGAATTTAGGCAAAAAATTACCTGAAAGTACTTCTGAAATCAGAAAAAAGATGAAGGATTCTTGTGAAGAAATAAAAATACTGCACCATTTAGGGGTGATAGAGGATTTATTAAAGAAAAACTAAACCAAATAGTTTGAAATATTTACTTTTTCTGCAATAATAGAATGTAATTTATCTATAGAAACTCTTTCTTGCTTCATAGTATCTCTATCTCTTAATGTAACCGTATTGTCTTCTAAAGTTTGATGATCAACCGTAATACAGAAAGGGGTTCCAATTGCATCTTGTCTTCTGTATCTTTTACCAATAGAATCCTTTTCCTCATATTGGCAATTAAATTCTAGTTGAAGTGACTTCATTATTTTTCTAGCTTTTTCTGGCATTCCATCTTTTTTTGTCAGTGGAAGGATAGCGGCTTTTAATGGAGCTAAAACTGCAGGAATTTTAAGTACCGCTCTGCTTTCTCCATTTTCTAGATCTTCTTCCATAAAAGAATGACTTAAAACAGCAAGGAACATTCTGTCTAAACCAATTGAAGTTTCTACTACATAAGGAACATAACTTTCTTCAATTTCTGGGTCAAAATATTGTAATTTTTTTACAGAATATTCTTGATGTGCTTTCAAATCAAAATCCGTACGAGAATGAATACCTTCTAATTCTTTAAATCCGAATGGAAA
>JABGXK010000268.1 GCA_018675825.1 Flavobacteriales bacterium
AATCCTTTAAATACTAAATCATCATCACCTTCTTTATTTCCAATTAATTCAACTGCCTGATGATTTATATCTAAATATTCAAGAGATTCAGTTTTTTCTTGATGATGAGTGATTTTTACACCATCTTCTGTTGTCTGTAAATCATTCCACTTTAACTCTTGAATATCTCCTTTTCTTAATCCTGTAAGACAAGAAAAAAGAAATGCTCTTTTAAGTACTGGATATCTGCATTCTGTTTTATATAAACTTTGCAATTCTTCTAATGTTAAATATTGTCTTTTATTCTCAATTATCTTTGGAAGCTTAATGTTAACACTTGGGTTATAAGTGATTATTTTATCTTCTATTGCTTGTTTTAAAGATGCTTTAAATTTGTTGTAATAAGATGAAATTGATGAGGTTGATAGTTTTTCTCCGTTCTTTTTTAATGCAGTATTTACTAGATAGTCTTTAAATCCTTTACAAAACTTTTCATCAATGTCTTTAAAGATTATTCTATTTGAAGTAAAGCCTTTTAAATGTTTTAATACACTATTCCAATTTCCATAATTTCCCTTAGACTGGAGTCTGTCATTTGTTAGTTTTTGAAAATATTTTAAAAAATCAGAATTTTGTTTTGATTTAGTACTAAACCCATATTTTCCATTTTGAATATCAATTTCTTTTTGAGCTTTAATTGTTTTTGCAAGTTGAAGAGTTTCTTTGTTATGTTTCTTTTGAATAAAACCTGAGGGTTTATCATATAGATAAAGATTTAGATATTCATAATCTCTAATTGCTTTTGTCTTATTATTAGTTTTTAAGTAACCTTTATAAATTTCAAGATATAAAGAAATCTTACCATTTTTTTGCCTACGTTGTCTTAAATGTACTCTCATTTTTGTTGCTATTTGTTTTAAATTGAATTAAAACTAAATATTAGCAACAAAAAAACATCAAACAAAAGCAAGTATTTATTAACTAGTTAAAAACTATTAAGATTGGTGCTAGATTATAAGTAGTAATATGAATAATAAAAGCAACTAACGTTACTTTCCGATACAGAACTTACCAAAAATATTAGCAAGTAGATCATCAGTTGAGACTTCCCCACTTATTAAGCCTAAATGAAATAATGATTGCTTAATATTAATTGCTAGCAGATCACTGCTTAATCCATTTTTTAAGCCCTCTATAACAACATCTAATTCTTTTAGAGTTTGTTTTAGTTCTTCCAAGTGTCTCTGGTTAGTTATAATTGTGTTATAATTAGATAATTCTTTAGAGTTAGTAAAATCTAGTATTTTTTCTTTTAATTTTTCTATTCCAATCTGATTTTTAGCTGATATATAAATACTATTCTCTATTTTGTTCTTTATATCAATTTTGAGATCAGTCTTATTAATAACTTTAATAATCTTTTCTTGGTCTCTTTTTTCTAATTTTTGGATGTCTTTTATTTGTTGATCAACATCTAATGTTACATCAATTATATAGATTATAATACTAGATTTATTAGCTTGTAATAATGTCTTCTCTATACCAAGGTTTTCTATTTTATCTTTAGTTTTTCTTATTCCTGCTGTATCTATAAATCTAAAGTTATATCCTTTAATAATAAGTTCATCTTCAATGGAATCTCTAGTTGTTCCAGCAATGTCAGATACTATTGCTTTATCTTCATTTAAGAGCGTGTTTAGTAGAGTTGATTTTCCAACATTTGGAGCTCCAAGTATGGCTACTGGAATACCATTTTTAATAACATTTCCTAGCTTGAAAGATTCTATTAATTTACTTATCTCGCTATGCATCTCGTTAACTAAATTTTTTAACTGTTTTCTATTAGCAAATTCAACATCTTCTTCTGAAAAATCTAATTCAAGTTCTATAAGTGATGCAAAGTCTATAAGTTTTTCTCTCATTAACTTAAGTTTCTTAGAAAACCCTCCTCTTAGATGATTGATTGCTGTTTGATGAGCTACAGCACTTTCTGATTCAATTAAATCAGCAACTGATTCTGCTTGAGACAAGTCTAATTTTCCGTTTTTAAATGCCCTCATGGTAAATTCTCCAGGATTAGCTATTCTGGTTCCATTTGACATTAAAATCTCTAATATTTTATTCTGAATAAATTTTGATCCATGACATGAAATTTCTATTGTTTCTTCTCCAGTATAAGATTTGGTTTTATGAAATATTGTAATAACAACTTCATCAATTAT
>JABGXK010000269.1 GCA_018675825.1 Flavobacteriales bacterium
TGGATTTGTTGGTGGAGCTCCAATAAAAATTGGTGGAAAACTATTACAAGCTGTTGGAGGTGGAGTTGTAAGAGCAACTGGAAGACAAAGTATAAATCAAGTAACAAGTAAAATGTTAAAAAAGGGAGCGCAACTTGGAGTTAAAAAAGATACTGCAAGAGAAATTACTAATCATTATGCAAATATAGCTAGAAAAGCACAATCAGATGTAAGTTTTAGAAAAACATTTGGTGAGAAAGCTACTCAATTATTAACTAATTATACAGATGATGCTGTGCAAATGGGTAAGATAAGTTCAGCTGAATCTGTTGCAATTAGAAAAATGTTTGGAGAAAATTATTTAAATAGACCTATGCAAGATTTCATAGGTTTAATGGGAACTAGAATGGCAAATCCTAGACTTGCAAAAGTTGCTGGTTCATTTTTAAATGAATCTATTATGTTTGCTATGATTGATACAATTTTTGAAGGTGTAACTATGGTAGAAGACCAACACTTTGACTGGACACGTCCAGTATGGGGTGCTTTTACTGGAGCTGTATTCTCTCAATTACAATGGTTAAATCCAGTTGGTAAAGGTGCTAAGTGGAAACTTGATTTTAGAGCAGGTGTAAGAAGTGCTTTTAGTAAAAAACCAGAATATCATACATGGAGTGATAAGCAATTACAAGGAACTGGTAGATTCTTTGGTGAGTCACTTAAAAGGTTTGGAAAAGAAGGAAATCAAAACTATATGGTAAATATAGAAGGTAAAAGTATTAATCTAAAATCTGATGATATTTTAAAACAAGCTACTTTCAAATTTGGAGGACAGCAACAAGGTAGAGATGCTTTAGTTAGATATTTTGAAGCTAATAGAAAAATGTTTGGTAAAGAAATTATGAAGGCATCTACAATGGAAGCTCTTACTAATATACCAAAAAATTGGTTTAGAATGGCTGCTGGAGGTGTTGCTTTTAACGCTCACACTCTTGCAGAAATGGCTTTACATGGAACAGAGCCAGGATTTCATGATATGTTACCACACTTTCTTATTGGAGCCTTCTTGCAACTAGGTAAAAATCCAGCTAGTTTTGATTTAGATTCTCAGAGTATGAATCAACTTCGTAGTAATTTAAAAATGCTTGGAGTAGATGTAAAACAATTAAATTACGTTCCTTCTCTTGCTAGAACTCCTAATAGATTTAATACTGGTATAAACAAATCAACTCATCCAGAAACATTGAAAGCCTATGAAGAACTTGGAATGGGAAGTGATGTAATCGAAGCAACTGAAGGAAGACTTGTAAAAGGTGAAACAAGCATTGAAAGACAAGGCAATGCAAAATATGACAAAATTTCACAAAGAATGCATTTAGCATTTCGTCATGGAAAAAATCCAAATAATATAAGTACAAAAGAAGCTCAAAAACTTGTAGAAATTTTTGAAGCAGAAACTGGAGTTAAAAGAATAGAAGATTATGATAGACACTTTGATTCATTAGCTGTTGAAAATACTGCTGTATTAGAAAGAACATTACCTGATATTGTTAAACAAATAATGATGGCTGATAAAGGACAAGAACTTGGATTTATAGAAAAAACTAATAAAGATGATAAAGTAATAATTCAAGGACCTGAAAGTATATATCCTGCTGAAGCAATTATTAAATTAGCCAGAGAAGGAAAACTTGATTTTATAAAAGATGCTGAAGGTAATGTGATTAAAGATGGTGAATTAGCAGAAGCAAAATTATTAGAAACATTTGATGGGTATTCTAATATTTTTAATACAAGTAAATTTTTAAATGCTACTGATAGACTCCCCATTGGAGAAGGTAGTAGAGAAGTTAAAACATTAGAAACTATAAAAGATATTTATGAATCTATAACTACTGCTGAAGCTAATATAAATAGTGCATATCCAAGTAAAATGTCTTATTCAAATGCTTTTACATTTAGTGCAAACGCTGGAGATTATATTGGAATACTTGCACAAAATATGTCTATAAAAAATTCAAGAATGATTCAAAATATTTTTAGTAAAGAATTTAGTGGAAGAAACAAATTAATTTCTTTTATGAGAGAAGTTGGTATTCTTGAAGGAGATATAGTTAATCCTAAATTATTAAAAAATATTGAAAACATTGAATTTACAAAAGAAGATATAGAAAGTCTTCCAGAATCTGAAAGAGAATCTAGACCATCTGAGCTTAAACGTGGATTAAAAAAGATATTACAATTACAATCTGTTACTGGAGGATATGAAAGGTCTGAAGGAGTAGACCCAAAAAAAATTACAATAGAAAATGCAGAAAAATTAATAGGATTTATTTCTAAACAAGGTTTAATAGATATTCATAAACTTTCAGAACATGTTCATCAAGAAACTATAAATTTTATTATAAGAGATAAGATTGGTTCTTCTAATTTACAAATGTATGAAATGAGTGTATTTTTTAAAATATCAGAAGCAGGAATGGCTAGTTTTAATTTAGATATGAAATCAGGTCGTCAAGGTTTTGATATAAAATTATTGGATGAAGCCTTTGTTCCAGAAAATCTTAAATCAGAAGCTAACGATTATAATAATTTTGCTAGACAAATTATTCAAAAAAGTGGTGGATTAATAGAATCAGCTGGTAAGCAAGTTGTTCAAAATCAATATGATATTCTTGCATTAGCAAACTTAATACCTAAAAATTCAAAAGATGGTACATTTAATATAGATAAAGCTCAAGAACATCTAGAGGAATTTTTCAAGATACTTCCTACAAATAGTCAAATATTAAATGATGTAGCTCAATATAGTTTAGAAGGCAATTCTGGTGAAATTCTTAATTGGCTATTAAGGTCTGGAGTAATGAAATATGATAGTAATTCTAGCAAAAAATATGAATTAAATCCTAAAAAATTTACAGAAGCATTAAAAGTTCAATTACAAAATAAAATAAAAAAAGATGGTTTTGATGATAATTATATAAAAAATACAATTGCAACAGAAGAGCAAATTGCTAGAGCTGCTCATGGTGACGAAAGATTTATGATAGCGTCAGATTCAAAATTTGACATGAATACATTTTTAGAAAAGTATAATATTGATGGTGTAGATTATTCTGTTCAAAGTAAAGAAAGTAAAAGAGAAGCATTTGATAGTTTGTTTTTATCTGAATTAAATGCTCCAGAGCTTAGAATACCAGCTGCTCAAATTGTAGAAAATGTTTTAAAAAGAATAGAAGTCAAAAATACTACTACTGGTAAGTATGAAAAATTTCTAGATATGAAAGGCTCAAGAACTGAATATTATGAACTTCATAAAGAAATTGTTGGTGATTTAGTTAAATTAATTGCTAGTCAATATAATACAAGAAAAGTTAATGTTTTTAAGTTTGAAAATGGTCAGTTAAGAGAAAAAAGTGAATTTCAACAAGAAACAAGATTAAATAGTCTTTATAGAGAATTAGAATTATCTCATGTAAATATTGAAAAAGAAGTTGTCGGATATGAGTTTTATGGAAATAAACTTAGAAGAGTATTTAGAAATATATTTGAAAATAGTTCTGATTTACCATCTGAATATAGAGCTCCAATAGCAAAAGATATGATTGAACTAAAAAAGCAATTAAAATTAAGAGAAAGTGTTTTTGGATTAACTAATTCTGGTGGAATGATAATTATACAAGTATCTAAAGATACATCTCCAATTGCTGTAGCATCTCAAAATTTACCTAATATGCATCCTAAATATATTGAATTCGCAGATTGGGCTTTAAAACAAAAAAATATTAATAGAGAAGTTAAAGACCAAATATTTGAAATAACTGAAAAAATTAAAGACCCAACTAAAGATGTCGATGGTGTAGCAATAGGAAAACCAACTAACAATGATTATAGATATATGTTATCACAACTTGTATTTAATGATATGTTAAGAGGTAATAAAAAAATATCAGAGTTAGAAAACTTTCTTAATGGATTTGATGTAAGTAAAACTATGGGTCGTATAAAACTATACGATTCTAAAAACTTTGTTAAACATGACAGACAACTACTAAGTAGTATGATGGAACTTTATAAAAAAGAATTCAGAGATAAAGATACATTTGAAGCAATTGGAAAAATAATGAAACAAGATGGTTTCAATATTGCTATATGGAATGATAAAGACTATGCAAATATCAAAACAGAAACTGCAGATATATTAAAGAAAAATGGATTTAGCCAAGAAAAAATAGATAATTTTCTTAATAATCAAATTGGAGAAGCTCATGAAGGAGTATCATCTTTTGATAGTATTGCCTTAGTCCCAAGAAGAATAATGAGATATTCTCACGCAATGATGGGTAATAATCCAAATTCTACTAATCCAGTAAAACCTGCTATTTCTTCTGGTGGAAGAAGTGGTCAACTTTTACTTGGTAAAACTTTGCTTGTTTATGATAAATCTTTAGATTCATTTTTTGAAACAAATCCTAGTGTTGACGTTTTATTAACATCAACTGGTGCAAAAGCTTTTAATAAAGGAACTTTAAGAGATGGTTTAGATACAAGTGTTATTAATAAATCATTTAAAGAACTTAATAGAAAAGTTCCAATAGGAAACCAAAAAATAAGAAAAATACCAATTGATGCTCTTGGGTTTAAACCAGAAGTTGATAAACTTGTTAAAGATGCTGCTGAATCTACTAGTGATTATAATTATATGCGAGAATCTGAATCTAGAGATATGTTTAATGAAAACTATCGTGATGATATTATAGCTGCTGTTGATGGAATGAAAACAATAACTCAAGACCCAATTAGAATAAGAGATTTTGTTTTAAGAATGTTTGGAGAAAATGCTTTTAGTGTTAATCCAGAATCTGGTGGTAGTCAACACTTATCTAATTTATATATGTTTTCTTCTATGCATAGAGACGCTAATCCAATGTCTTATAGTGAAAATATTGTTAAAAATAAAATATACAATCATTTTGTAAATTCAATTTTAAATGGAAAAAGAAGTACTACAAAGTTAAAAAATGGAACTGAAGTCAGATATGGAGGTCAAGCACCTATTATACAAGCTACTGGTGAGCAATATAGATTAAAACCTACAGTTGTAAATCAAGATGGTGCAATGGAATTGCGTGGAGAAATGATGATTGGTGCTCATGAAAAAAGTGTAAGTGTTTCTGATATTATTAAAAGCGGAAGACAAATGATTTTTGTTGATGGGGCAAAAACAATAAACCCAAGAGAATTTTTTGGAAAATATAAAGAA
>JABGXK010000270.1 GCA_018675825.1 Flavobacteriales bacterium
CAATAATTGGTCATTTCGGCCTTGGCTTCTACTCTGCATTTATGGTTGCTAAAGAAGTGGAAATTATTACAAAAAGTCAGAAAGCAAATAGCAAGCCAGTGAAATGGATCTGTGATGGTTCTCCAAATTTTACAATGGAAGAAGCCAAGAAAAAGACTAAAGGAACAGATATTGTTTTACATATTGCAGATGACTCTACAGAATTTTTGGAGGAAAGTAGGATTTTAACTATTTTGAATAAGTACTGCAAGTTCTTGCCAGTTGAAATTAAATTTGGAACTAAGATTGATAAAATAGATGACCCTACAGGAAAGAAGGATGATAAAGGAGAGGTTGTTAAAGTTGACAAGATATCAGATAATATAATTAATAATACTAGTCCTGCTTGGACTAAAAGCCCTTCTAATCTAAAGGTGAATCACTATAAAGAATTCTATAAAGAATTATATCCTATGGAATTTAATGATCCACTTTTTCATATACATCTTAATGTTGATTTTCCATTTAACCTAACAGGAATTCTATATTTTCCTAAACTAAAGAATAATCTAGAGGTTCAAAAAAACAAAATAAATCTTTATAGTAATCAGGTTTTTATTACTGATAATGTTGAGAATATTGTTCCTGAATTTCTTACTCTTCTTCATGGAGTAATTGATTCTCCAGATATTCCATTAAATGTTTCTAGATCTTATTTGCAAGCCGATGGAAATGTTAAAAAAATATCTAGCCATATTACTAAGAAAGTTGCTGATAAATTAGCTCAAATGTTTAAGAAAGATAGAAAAGATTTTGAACAAAAGTGGGATGATGTAAAAGTGTTCATTGAGTATGGTATGCTAACAGAACAAAAGTTTTTTGATAAGGCAAATAATTTTGCATTATATAAAAACACTAATAGTGAATATTATACATTTTCAGAGTTTCTTGAAAAGGTAAAAGATCCTCAGAAAAATAAAGATGGCAAGACAATTGTATTATACACTAATGACAAGAAAGAACAGCACAGTTTTGTAAAGACAGCAACAGATAAAGGATATGAAGTACTTGAATTAGGTGGTCCACTTATTAGTCATCTTATTAGTAGATTAGAGTCTGATCATAAAGATGTTCAGTTCTCCAGAGTAGATGCTGATATTATTGATAAATTAATTGAGAAAGAAGATACTGGAATTTCTAAGCTTTCTGATAAAGAGAAAGAAAAATTGCAGAAAATGATTGAAGAGCAGCTTGATAAAGAGAAATTTACTGTTCAAGTTCAGAATATGTCTGTTAGTGATTCTCCAGTTGTAATTACTCAAAGTGAATTCATGAGAAGAATGAAGGAACAGCAACAGTTATCTGGTGGTGGAGGTATGCAGATGTTTGGTTCTATGCCAGAGACCTATAATTTAGCTGTAAATTCTAATCATGATCTTATTAATAAAATATTATTAGAAAAGAAAAGAAAGAAAAGAATTGATCTCATTAATCAAGTTTTAGATTTAGCATTGTTATCTCAAGGAATGTTAAAGGGTAAAGACTTAACTGGATTTATATCAAGAAGTGTAAGTTTAATAAAATAACTTCTAATGTTCTTTTGTTAATTACATACTATTAAATTTTATGTTTTAGTCTGTTAACTTATTCTATTTTCTTTAAAGTATAGATGATAATACCCATATTGAATATTTTATAAAAAATAACTATCTTGTTCAAAAAAATTATAGCAATATTTAGCTTTATTTTAGGTTGCTAATATTTTAGGAATATTTATATAAAATTAAATAATAATAACATAAATCTATCATTTTGAAAATAAATTCTATTAACCATATTTATTATTTTTATATCATAATTTTTTCTTTTTTAGCTATATCATGTACTAATAATGAGGCTAAAATTCTTCAGCAAGATCCAAGTTATACAAAATATATTTCTGGTTTTACAGATGGAATAGTATCTAATCAGACTGAGATTATTATTGAATTAAAAGATAATTTAACAAATAATGATATTACCAAGATTGATGTCAATCAGTTATTTGAGTTTTCTCCAAAAATTAAAGGAGATGTAGACTGGCTTGATAATAGAACTATTCGTTTTACCCCATCAAAAGATTTACCTACTAAGCAGTTTTATAATGCAAAATTTCATCTTAGTAAGGTTGTTGTTGTACCAAGTGATATGTTAGATTTTAAATTTCAATTCCAGACAAAAATCATGGATTTGAATGTTTATATTGATGGGATGATGCCTTATAATGATGACTTGAGATGGCAAAAAATAAGTGGTATTCTTACAACTTCTGATAATGTATCTGATGAAATAATAAAGAAGTTAGTAAGTGCTAAGCAAAATGGAAAGAAGTTACATATTAATTGGGAAAATTTAGGAGAGTCACACAAATTTGTAATTGATAGTGTAATCCGCTCTGAAAAAAATGGAACAGTAGATATTGTATGGAATGGTAAAAAAATAGGAGTAAATAAAAAGGAAGAGATTAATTACAAGATCCCACCCCTTGGTGATTTTAAGGTAATGTCAGCAAAAGTTTCTCAGTATCCAAATCAACATATTTTGGTACGTTTTTCTGATCCTCTAGATAAAAATATAGATTTAAGTGGTTTAGTTTATTTGGAATCGAATGAGTCAATATCAATGTCTATAAATAAAAATGAATTAAGAATTTATCCAAAAAAGAAATTAATTGGCAATAAAGTTTTAATTATAAGTACTAAATTAAAGAATGCACTAGCTTACGAGTTAATAGAATCTTTCAACTTTACAGCAAATTTTATTAGTATTAAACCTCAGGTCGAGCTAATAGGAGATGGTGTAATTCTTCCAAGTACTAATGGACTTATTTTTCCTTTTAAAGCAGTAAATTTAAATGCTGTTAATGTTAAAGTTATACGTATCTATGAAGATAATATTGCTTATTTCTTTCAAGATAATAATTTTAGTGGATCTAGAGATTTAAATCGTGTTGGGAGAATTATATATAAAGATGATGTAGAATTAAAGTCTAGCAAGATAATTGATTACAGCAACTGGAATACTTTCTCATTAGATTTATCAAAAATGATAAAAACTGAACCTGGGGCTATTTATAGAATTATGCTGAGTTTTAAGATGTCACAGTCTTTATATGCTTGTGATTCTAATAATAATAAAGAATTAGAAGAGGATATTGACTATGAAGATGCTTATTTTGATGATACAAGAGCCTATTGGAATTCTTCATCAAATTATAATTATAATAATTATGGTAAATGGTCCGAAAGAGATGATCCATGTAAGTTGTCTTACTACTCAAGTAGTAAGAATAATGTTGCCCGTAATGTATTTGCATCTGATCTTGGTATTATTGCAAAAGGAGGAGGAAATGGTAAAATGATGGTTGTTGTTAGTAATCTTAAAACAGCAAATCCAGAATATGGTGTACAAGTAAATCTATATAATCTACAGAACAGATTACTTTCATCTAAGATTACAAATTCTGAAGGTATAGCAAGTTTTAATATTGATAAGAAGCCTTTTTTACTTATTGCAAAAAAGGACAAGGAAATTGGTTACCTAAAGTTAGATGATGGTTCTGCTCTTTCAATGAGTATGTTTAATATAGAAGGAACTAAATCTCAAGATCAAATTAAGGGTTTAGTAGATAAATATACATGGACCACTCTTGGCTCGAGCTTTTATCCTTCAGAGCTTCAATCAGCCTTTTTATTTTCTCAACTTGAGGTTTACAAATCTAATATAGC
>JABGXK010000271.1 GCA_018675825.1 Flavobacteriales bacterium
ATGGAATTATGTAACATTTTGAACCATCATCTAATAAACTAACATATAATGGGAGTTTCTGATCAGCACTATCCTTCTTTAGCTCTACACCTAAATCTATATCAAAAGCAGCACCATCTAAAACATTCCCATCAATATCAAGAACAATTTCTTCTATTATATATTTGCTATAAGGAAGCTCTGAAGAATCTCTTAAAATCTTTGTAAAACCAATTGATTGCAGAATATTCTGTTTTTTTTCTAATTCAATATTCCTATCCTGATAAGGAGTTAGTTTTATTGATGTTAATGCTAATAGCGCAGCAACAACAATTACCATTATTGATGCAAAACTAATTATATAAGAGTTTTTATTTAAGTTCATGATTTTAATTTTACTCTACTTAATCTCTTTTTAACATTAGCTTCAATAATATAATGATCAATTAAAGGAGCAAAAACATTCATAAAAAGAATAGCTAACATCATTCCTTCAGGGTAAGCAGGATTAAATATTCTTATAACAATTGCAAAGAAACCAACAAGAAGACCATATATAATCTTACCTTGATTTGTTTGAGTAGCAGTGACAGGATCAGTAGCCATAAAAACAGCTCCAAAAGCAAAACCACCAATTAATAAATGAATATGAGCTGGTGCAGACATTAAAGCATTCATCCCCCAAAAGTTAAATAATAATGCAGTAAGATATCCGCCTATAAACGTAAATAATATAATACGCCAACTCCCAATTCCACTAAATATCAAAATACACGCACCTATTAATATTGCTATAAATGATGTTTCACCAATAGAACCCGGAATAAATCCATATAAAGCATCAGAAGCATTCCATAGTACACTTAAACTATCCCAAGATTTTGTATCAGAAGCTAATGCCCCCAAAATAGTTTCTCCAGAGTAGCCATCAATGCCACCAGCCCCATGAACCCAAACTTTATCACCAGACATATGAGAAGGGTATGCAAAAAACAAAAAAGCTCTAGCAGTTAGTGCAGGATTTAAAATATTCATACCAGTTCCTCCAAAAACTTCTTTACCAATAACGACAGCAAAAACAACAGAAACAGCCAACATCCATAAAGGAACATCAACTGGCATAATTAAAGGAATTAACATTCCTGAAACTAAATAACCCTCATTAACTGAATGTCCTCTAGAAATAGCAAATGCAAACTCTACACTTAAACCAACAGCATAAGAAACAACTAATAATGGAAGGAATTTCCAGAAACCAAATATTAAATTATCAAAAAATGTGACTGTAGTTTCAGGATCAGAACCTAGATGATATTGAGCACCAATATTCCACATTCCAAAAATAATACATGGTAACATTGCGAAAACAACAAATGCCATTGTTCTTTTAAGATCAATAGCATCTTTAATATGAGAGCCATTCTCAGTAGTATGACCTGGAACAAAGAGAAAAGTTTCAAAAGCATCATAAGCTGGATAAAGCTTTTCTAATTTACCACCCTTTTCAAAATGGGGTTTAACAGAACTTAAAATATTTTTAAATAACTTCATTTCTATAAATTCTCTTTTCTTAATAAATCTAAACCATATCGAATAATTGCCTGAACATCAATTTTAGAAGTACATACAAACTCACATAAAGCAAAATCTTCTGGAGCAACTTCATATAAACCTAACTTTTCCATTAAATCAATATCTTCTATCATAATTGCTTTAATTAATTGTTGAGGATAAATATCCATTGGAAGAACTTTTTCATACTCTCCAGTAACAACATAGGCTCTTTCCTCACCACGCATATTTGTATCTAGATCATACTTCTTTTTAGGGAACAACCATGAAAAATATGATTTAGATAAAGAAAACTTATTTAATCCGGGTAACATCCATCCAAGAAATTCTTGTTGATCTCCTTCTTTAATAATGGTTAGCTGAGTATCATAAAAACCTAAATACCCATTTTCATTGATTTTAGTGCCAGAAAGAACATCTCCACAAATTATTCTATTATTTTCTCCATTTACATTGTCAGATATAAAATTTGAGATAGCTGTACCTGCAATTGTTCTATAATACCTAGCTTTAATAACCTGGGAACCACACAATGCAATAATACGAGAAACATCATACTTTCCCTGAGAAAAAAGTCTGGCAATTGAGATAACATCTTGAGGTTCTAAATACCAAACAACATCTCCTTTATTAATTGGATCTAGATGATGAACTTGAACGCCTACGTTTCCTACTGGATGCGGTCCACTAAATTTATTTATTTTAACTCCTTTAGCTTCAGTAAAAACTTTTGAAGAATTTGTATTACCATCCAAGTTAAGATGTACTTTTCCAATAGTTAGCTTTGAAATAAAATCAAGCCCAATTTGAAATAATTCATCCATACCATATAAAGCAAAATCATTATCAATAGCTAAAGGTCCAGATTTAAATGCAGAAATAAAGATAGATTTTGGTATGTCAAGAGGATTAGCAATAATATCATAAGGGTTCTGTCTAATAAAAGGCCAAACACCTCCCTTTAACATATGATCAATTATCTGTTCACGAGATAATTCCTTAGAATCATTTACTGGAAAAGATTCATATTCAATTTCTTGATCAGATTTAATTAATACTTCTAATATTCTTCTCTTATCACCTCTAATAACATCTGTTATTTCACCACTAACAGGAGAACAGAAGTTAATATTATTATTATACTTGTCGTAGAATATAACAGAACCTGCTTTAACCCTATCGCCTGGCTTAACAGATAATTTTGGTGTCAGATTGTGAAATTCAGTTGGTTTAAGAGCAAACAATTGATGACTCTTAATTGATGCATAAACCTTATCGGCTTCACCTAATAAATTAATATTTAACCCTTTTTTTAATTTTACGATATTAGACATCAAAAATAAATTAGATTTTTCGACTGCAAATTTATAAATTTGCAACTATAAAATATTACTTTATCACATAACATTAATTATTTAGAATGATTCTAATTTAGAATGAAAAAACTGTATTTATTTATTAGCTTATTAGTTATTGCTTCTTGCATATCAAAAAAAGAAATTACTATTAATAACTCATTAATAGAGATTATACCTGAAGATTTAGAAATCGAAAAAGAAGACAATCTATACTATAAGATAAAGACAGTTTTACTACATAAAGAAACTGAGCCACTTAGTTTACCAATTATAAATCTTAATTCAGAGGAAAGATTAAAATTTAGTTTTGATGATTTAAATTCAGAAATAAAAAACTTTTTTATAACCATTGAACATTGCAAATCAGATTGGACAAAAAGTAACTTAATGCAGTCTGAATACATAAATGGATTCTATAAAGATGAAATTATTGATTATGAATATTCATTTAATACAATTCAAGAGTATGTCCACTATCAATATTTTTTTCCATCAGAGAATCTAAAACCTCAAATTTCTGGGAATTTTAAATTAAAAATATTTGACAATTACGGAGATACATTAATTATAAAGAGATTTATGATTTTAGAAAACAAGATTAATATTGATTTAAACATTAAACAAGGTACATTATCACAAAACAGAAAAATTAAACATGAATTAGATTTTACTATTAATCATCAAAACTTAACTATATCAGACCCTTTTTCTCAAATTAATGTAGTAATTAAACAAAATAATAGAGATGATAATATAATTAACGATTTAAAACCATTATATATCCGAAATAATCAATTAATTTATGACTATAATGAAGAAAATAACTTCTTTGGTAATAATGAATTTAGACATTTTGATATTAAAAGTATTAGATTTCATTCTGATAGAATTGAAAATATAAAATTTGATTCATTAGAATACAATGTGTATTTATTTAAAGATTTTAAAAGAACTTTTAATAACTACTCAATTGAGCCAGATCTAAATGGTAAATTCTATATTAAATCTCAAGAAGCAAGAAATTCAGACATTGAAGCTGAATATGTAAATGTCACATTTAAACTAAATAGTAATTATATAGATTATGGTGATATATATGTAGTTGGTGAATTAACCAACTGGCAACTAAAAAATGATTATAAATTAAAGTATAATTTTAAAAGTAAAGAATATTATACTACTGTTAAAATAAAACAAGGTTATTACAACTACCACTACGCAATTAACGATACTTCTCTTTCTCACTTTGATATCTCAAGTATTGAGGGAACACACTATCAAACTAGAAATAGTTATCAAATATATGTGTACTATAAAGGAAATGGAGATAGGTATGAAAGACTAATAGGTTTTACTAAAGCGTTATCAAAAGAGCTTTTTTAGTTTTCTTTAATTAAATTTGTATTAAATAAAAAATAAATAAAATGTCAAAAGGAGTTTTTAATGTACCAATTGCAAGTAATGAACCTGTTAAGTCCTATAAAACAGGAAGTAAAGAACGTGAAGAATTATTGCATACATACAACAAAATGAATAACTCAAAAATAGACGTCCCATTATATATAGGTGGTCAAAAAATTACAACTGATAATAAAAAAAACATCACACCTCCTCATGATCATCAACATATCTTAGGTCAATATAGCTTAGGAGAAAAAAAGCATGTTCAAATGGCAATTGACAGTGCACTTGAAGCAAAATCTAAATGGTCAAATTTACCATGGAATCATAGAGTAGCAATTTTCTTAAAAGCAGCTGAATTACTTGCTGGACCTTATAGAGCTAAAATTAATGCTGCTACCATGTTAGCTCAATCAAAAAATATTTATCAAGCAGAGATAGATGCTGCGTGTGAATTAATAGATTTCTTTAAATATAATGCAGAATACGTAACTAATTTATATTCAGAACAACCAGAATCTTCAGAAGGAATATGGAACAGATTAGAACATAGACCTCTAGAAGGTTTTGTATTTGCGATAACACCTTTTAATTTCACTTCAATCTGTGCAAATCTATGTGCTGCTCCAGCATTAATGGGTAATGTTGTAATTTGGAAACCGGCAGAGACTCAAGTCTATTCAGCAAAAATAATTATGGAATTATTTAAAGAAGCAGGATTACCTGATGGAGTTATTAACATGGTTACTGCTAGCGGACCTTTGGTAGGAGAAGTAGTTTTTAATCATAAAGATTTTGCTGGTCTTCACTTTACTGGATCAACAAATGTTTTTAGACAATTATGGAAAAAAATTGGAAATAATATTGAAAAATATAGAAGCTACCCAAGGATTGTTGGTGAGACTGGAGGTAAAGATTTTATAATTGCTCATAAATCTGCTAATCCATCTGAAGTTGCTACAGGTATTTCTAGAGGTGCATTTGAATATCAAGGACAAAAATGCTCTGCAGCTTCAAGAGCATATATTCCTTCTAATATATGGAAGGAAGTTAAAAAACAAATAACATCAGATATAAAATCATTTAAGATGGGAAGCCCTGAAGACCCTTCTAATTTTATTAATGCTGTGATAAGTGAACGATCTTTTAATAAAATATCTTCATATATTGATTATATAAAAAAACAAAAAGATGCAGAGATTATTATTGGAGGAGGTTATGATAAGACAAAAGGATATTTTATAGATCCAACAGTGGTTGTAACAACAAATCCAAAATTCAGAACTATGTGTGAAGAAGTTTTTGGCCCTTTGATTACTATCTATGTTTACGATGAAAAAAATTGGATTGAAACATTAAAATTAGTTGATGAAACAAGTGAATATGCCTTAACAGGTGCAGTTTTTTCAGTTAATAGATATGCAATTGATGAAGCAACTAAGATATTAGAGAATGCAGCTGGAAATTTTTATATAAATGACAAACCAACAGGAGCAGTAGTAGGACAACAACCTTTTGGAGGAGGAAGAGGATCTGGAACTAATGATAAAGCCGGATCTATCTTAAATCTTTTAAGATGGGTTTCCCCAAGAACTATAAAAGAAACATTTAATCCTGCAAAAAACTATAGATATCCTTTTTTAGAAAAATAAATTATTTAAGCCTGTGCTGCTGGACCACCAAAATTTATAGGAAGACCTGCAGAAGGATCAATATCTTTAATTTCACCATTTTGATCTTCAAATTTTGAAATATTTTCAACTAGAGCCTTCATCAATCTTTTAGCATGCTGAGGAGTTAAAATTATTCTAGATTTAACCTTCGCTTTTGGAACTCCAGGCATCATCTGAATAAAATCTAATACAAATTCAGAAGGAGAATGATTTATTATTGCTAAATTACTATATGAACCTTCAGCAATTTCTTCAGATAATTCAATATTTAAACCATCTTTTTTCTTTTTTTCAGACATAGATTTTTATTATTAATTAATACTCTCTTCTAATGAATCATTTTTTTCATCAATAACTACTAAATTATCTATTTCATCCATTTCTTGCTGAGAGCCAACTAAAACATCTGAAGCATTCACTAAACCTGTACCAGCAGGTATCTTCTTACCAATAATAACATTCTCTTTTAAACCAATTAAAGGATCTCTCTTGGCATTGATAGCAGCCTCATTTAAAACCTTAGTAGTTTGCTGGAATGATGCAGCAGAAATCCAACTGTCAACTTGCAATGATGCTCTAGTAATACCTTGTAAAACTGGGCTAGAAATTGCAGGAACTGCATCTCTAGATTCAATAACTTTACCATCTTTACGTTTAATTCTAGAATTTTCCTCCCTTAATTCTCTTACACTAACAATTTGACCAGCTTTACAATCAATTGAATCTCCATGATCAGTAATAAATCTCATCCCAAAAATATTATCATTCTGCTCAACAAATTCAGTTTTACTAACCAATTGTTTTTCAAGAAAGTAAGTGTCACCAGAATCAATTATTTCTACTTTTCTCATCATTTGTCTAACAAGAACCTCAAAATGCTTATCATTAATCTTAACACCTTGTAAACGATATACATCTTGAATTTCATTAACAATATATTCTTGAACTGTAGTTACACCCTTAATAGCCAAAATATCTGATGGTGTTATAACGCCATCACAAAGTGGAGATCCTGATTTAACAAAATCATTCTCTTGAACTAAAATATGTTTAGATAATTTTATAAGGTACTTTTTAACATCC
>JABGXK010000272.1 GCA_018675825.1 Flavobacteriales bacterium
CCATAATTTCATAACCTTGTCTTTGATGAAAACTCTCTTCCTTACATATTTTTATCATACCTCTTGAATAAGGACCATATGAAGTTTTCTGAAGTGATACTTGGTTTACAATAGCAGCTCCATCAACTAGCCAGCCAATTGCTCCCATATCTGCCCAAGTTAATGTTGGGTAGTTAAAAATACTTGAATATTTTGCTTTTCCAAGATGTAATTGCTCATTTAATTCTTCACGAGAAATTCCTAGTGTTTCACATGCACTATATAAATATAATCCATGACCAGCCTCGTCTTGTACTTTTGCAAGTAATATCATTTTTGCTCTTAGAGATGGAGCTCTTGATATCCAATTTCCTTCAGGTTGCATACCTATTATCTCTGAGTGAGCATGTTGGGAGATTTGTCTAATTAAATGTTTTCTATAACCTTCAGGCATCCAATCCTTAGGTTCAATTTTTTTTTCTGCATCTATCTTTTGTTGAAAGATTGCTTCATTCATGTTTTTTGATTTTTAACTTTTCAAATTTATTGAAAATATATTAGTTTACAATTTAATTTTATCTCAATTAAAATTAATTTAAGTTTCAAAACCATAAATTTGTAAAAAAAAAAATGAGTAAATTCTATTCTGTTCCTGTTCAGTCGATTACTCATCTGACTGATGACTCAGTTTGTATAAAGTTTGATCTTAAATCTTGTGATCCTAGGAAATTCAAATTTAAATCTGGACAATATATTACTATTAGTCATAATATTAATGGAGAAGAAATAAGGCGTTCTTATTCTATTTCTTCATCACCAGAAAATGGTATTGAAATTGGAGTTAAATTAGTAGAAAATGGTAGGATGTCTACTTTTTTGACTAAGGAGCTAAATATAGGAGATCTTCTAAAGATTATGCCTCCTACTGGCGACTTTTCCCTTGAAGTTGATACTAGTAATTTTAAAAAATATGTTGGTATATGTTCAGGTAGTGGAATAACTCCAATTTTATCAATGATTACCAATGTACTTATCTCAGAGCCTGAAAGTTCTTTTGTATTGATTTATGGTAATAAATCAATTTCATCAACTATGTATCTTAATCAATTAAAGGAATTTGAGTTAAAATATAAAAATAGATTTTCAATTTTTAATGCCTTCTCTAGAGAAAATATTATTGGTTCTATTTATGGGAGAATAGATGCATCTGCTCTTAATAAATTATTTGATTCTAACTCTTATATTACTGATGCGGATTCTTATTTTATATGCGGACCTGGAAACATGATTGAATCTGTAAGAAATTTCCTTGATTTATTTGGAATACCAAAGGTTAAAATTCGTTATGAATTATTTTCTTCTCCAGTTGAGTATAATAAAACTATTAAAAGAATTACTGATGGTGATATTGTATCTAATGTTATTGTTTCAGTAGATGGAGATGATTTTGATTTTAAATTATCTCAAAACGGGGATTCTATTTTAGAAGCAGCAATTAAGGCAGGAGCAGATGTTCCTTATTCTTGCAAGGGTGGTGTGTGCTCAGTATGTAAAGCTAAAATAATTACTGGATCTGTTTCAATGGATATGAATTATTCTTTAGCTGATGATGATGTAGAAGAAGGTTATATTCTTACATGTCAATCACATCCTAAATCTGAAAATTTACATGTTGATTATGATGAGATATAATTTTTAAATTAAGAAGATCGCTATAAGATGAAAAGATTAATATTTTTTTTATGTTTTTGTCCAATTTTAACATTATCTCAAAATATTAATCATTGGGAGACAGCTATTTTTGATTTTAATATATGGAGTTATTTAGAAGGTAATTATGAACCTGATAGTAATTGGAGAAAATTATCTTTTAATGATTCTACATGGTTTCAAGGACAGGGTGGTATCGGTTATGGTGATGGAGATGATAGTACTATTACATCCAGTATTAGCTCTCTATATCTAAGAAAGATATTTAACATTGTTGATACTTCAGAGGTTTTACAAGCAATTTTAAATATTGATTATGATGATGCATTTGTAGCTTATTTAAATAATGTAGAAATTGCAAGATCTAATATAGGTTTAATTGGAGATCATCCTCAATATAATCAACTAGCTAATTTTAATCATGAAGCACAGATGTATCAAGGTGGTAGCCCAGAACAGTTTGTAATTAATATTCACTCAAAGATAATCTGCTATTAGGCGATAACGTATTGGCAATACAAGTGCATAATATATCCTCATCCTCATCAGATCTATCATCTAGAATATTTTTCTCTCTTGCTATTGATACAACTACTTCTAATTATTCTCAAACACCTATTTGGTTTCAGCCTCCAGTTATTTTGTCTTCATCAAATCTCCCAATAGTTATTATTAATACAAATGGTCAAAATATTGTTGATGATCCTAGAATTATCTGTGATCTGGGAATAATAAATAATGGATTCGGATTCTCTAATTACATTACTGATTCATTAAATGATTATAATGGTAAAATTAGTATAGAATTAAGAGGTAGTAGTTCTCAATCATTTCCAAAGAAATCATATGCTTTTGAAACACAAGATATTATGGGAAATAATAATAATGTTTCAATTCTAGATTTACCAATAGAGAATGATTGGATACTATATGCACCATATTCTGATAAATCCCTAATGCGTAATTTTCTTACATTTAATTTAGGAAGGAAGATGGGTAATTACTCTTCAAGAACAGTTTATTGTGAACTTGTAATAGATGGTCATTATCAAGGGATTTATATTTTAATGGAAAGAATAAAAAGAGATAATGATAGA
>JABGXK010000273.1 GCA_018675825.1 Flavobacteriales bacterium
TATATCTCCTACACATACAAATCATTATACCTCTTATGGTTATAAATCAAATAAGGAGGTTCCCTATACTTGGACGGATATAATTGCTAACTGTCCTTACACATATAATTTTTTTAAAAATATATATCCTTGCGATGATTACTATAGAGTAAGATTTATGTTATTAGAACCAGGAGGATATATCGCTCCGCATAATGATATGAATGAGCATAAATTATCTCCCGTAAACTTAGCCATTAATCATCCAAAAAATTGCATAATGAAAATAGCACATCATGGTAAAGTTCCTTTTGAGGACGGCACAGCTTTTATGTTAGATGTAGGAAATGTACACGCATATTATAATAAAAGTAACGAAGATAGGTATCATATAATTGTTCATGGTAATTATGCGTCTAATAAAAAATGGAAAGAGTTAGTTGAAAAAAGTTATACGAAAAATGGGTGTTAATAAAAATTATATAGTAGCTATACTTGATGATTCTTCTGTAATACCTAATGCTACCGCAGCACAAAAATCAAAAGAATTAACTGAATTTTTTACTAGATTTAAATACTTTGGAAAAATTTTATCAGGTACTTCTGTTAATGAAATATTAGATAAAGCATTAAAAGAAAACGTAAAATACTGTATTATTCAGTGTGTAGGACATTTAATTAAAGAAGCAAATTTTTTTACTTTGTTGGAAAAATGGATAGATACGCAAAATTTTTTCATCACAGGACATATTATGGATAAACAAAATCCTAACTCTGCACATTTAACAGGAAAAGGATATTATGGGCTACATAAACAATGTCTATTGGTAAATTTAGATTATTATAAAAAATTTGATAAACCAGTATACGGATTAAAAAGTGATGAACAAACTATCCTAACAAGAGCTAAAAGACATGTTCGAGATATACACGATGATTATACTCCATTATCATTAAAACCTACTAAAGATACAATAGTCTGTACACCTTTAGTTGATGGCTGGAATTTTATAAATACTAGTCTATCTAATGACTTAACAGTATATAATTTTCATCCTAAAATACGTGAACAAAAACAATATGTTTATCCTAATAAAAGTGCTGACGAACTACAACGTCAATTATCTTGGATAAATAATATAGTTTCTTTTGCCCCTACTTGTGTATTCTTTTGGAATACTGAGACTTATGTAGATACTAAATATATTCCTATTAAAAAACCTTTAGATAAACTTTACTCTGTAGCAGCTGCATTTAAACCTAATTTCATCTTAAATAAATTTGGCTTTAAAGATACTACAGAAATAGTTTTTTATGACTATAGTAAACAAGCTCTAGCCTTTAAAAAAATGTTATTAGCTAATTGGGATGGAGAAGATTATCCAAATTTTTTAAAGTGGGCTAAATCTAGGTATCAAATCAATGAGACTGCGGGTGTACAAACAGAAAATGAAACTTATGAATTTTTATGGCAAAAAGAATTAGAATCATGGGGATCGGCTAAAGAGCTTAAAAATCATTGGGATAATTATAAAAAACTTAAACATACTTATATTCATTGTGATATTTGTGTTAACCCCGAAAAACTAACATCAAAAATCTCAAATGAAGAGACACAAATTATATGGTGGAGTAACGCATTTCATACAGTTAATGCGCATTATTTAAGAGGTTTACAAGGCGTAGAAAATTGTTATAATGAATGGTTAAATCAAATAAGTGACAAAAATAATAATATTTATATTATGGGAAAAGATTATTTAAATTTACCCGTAGAGGGCAGAACTATTAAGGAGTATAGAAATGAAAATCAGCGTGGATAAACTTAAAATATTTAAAGATGAAGGCGAACTTAGAAACTATTTAAAAATTAATGGTATTACTGGGAGCGCAGTAGAAGAGCATATAATGACTTGGAAATCAGGCTCTTCAGAAAAATCTACAAAAAAAGTAACAATGGTTACTACGGAAACGGATACAACTGTAGAAACTAAATAATGGACAAGGATTACGGAACGGCATTTCATAAAAATAATGGAAATGCCGTTAAAGTTACCGTAAACGAGTTTAGAAATAATTTATATTTGCATATCAGAGAATATGCAATGGATGGGGATACTGGACAATGGTTTCCCACCAAGAGTGGTTTCGCACTACCAGCAGATGAAGTTTGTTCTTTACTACCCCTATTAGAAGAAGCTGCTAAAGAAGTAAGTAGAAGATTCGTGCACTCTACTCAATTTGAGTTTGAATTTGGAGAAGTAAATGAGCGTTAAAGCTTGGAGTGATGAACAGGAAAATGAATTAATTTCCTTATATACTAATGAGGGCAAAAAAGATGTACATGATCTTGCCAAACACTTTGGAAAAGGGTATCGTAGTGTTATAAGTAAACTTGTTCAATTAAAAATATATGAAAAACCTGAGATTAATGAAGAAGATAAAGGTCAAACAGTTAAAGTAATGTTGAGAGATCTTGAAGAAATTCTTAATATCAGAATCGAAGGAACTAATCTTAATAAAAAAGAAAATCTTTTTAAACTACTAACAGCTATGAAGGATAAACTTAATGAGTAGACGCATGTATGATAGAGAACTTAATGAAAGTTGGGATCAATATGTAGTTCGCAAAATGGGGGAAGAACGACGGGGAGAAGTGTATCCCGTTAGAGAAGACGTTCCTGCTGACCTCTGGGGTAAGCCTATAATTAAAGAAGAAGATGCAGTCAATCATCCTCCACACTATAATAAAGGTATAGAAACAAATAATTATATTAAATCTTGGGATATGTCATACGCTCAAGGCAATGTAGTTAAGTATGTTACCCGTTATAATTTAAAACATAAAGATAAAGATTTACA
>JABGXK010000274.1 GCA_018675825.1 Flavobacteriales bacterium
AAAATTTATAACGGATTAAAATTTTACACTACTGGAAGCGCTGGATATATTGATGTAATTGACATTGCAAATATTGTGTTACTATTTCTAAGAAATGACATCAAAAATCAAAGATTCATTTTAAATGGAACCAATATGAATTATAGAGATGCATTTAATTTAATAGCAGATGAGTTTGGTGTTAAAAGAGCAACTATTAAAGTGACTCCTTTTTTAAAAGAAATAGCTTGGAGGTTTGAAAATTTTAAATCTTTTTTTACCAATAGGCCTGCGCTTTTAACTAAAGAAACTGCTGAAAGTTCGATGAGGAATAGCCAGTATTCTACAGCTAAGATAAAAAGAATTCTTAACTATGAATTCATTTCATTTGAAGAATCAATAAAGAAGTATTGTCTTTTTTTTAAGCAGGATTTACTCTAATTTCTCTTTTTTAAGCTCGTCTAAAGCATTACTATATATCACTTCAAGCTGATCGTTATTAATAGAATAGTATTTAAGGGAATTTTTAAAATCGTCATATTTTATACCAAAAGACTCAAAAGTAACATCATAATCATTTTGTAAAATAGCCATAGCTTCTAATTCCCTATTAAATTTAGTTGACTCATATTTCGCTTCTATAAGATGAATTTCTTTTACTAAATTAGTGAATTCATGAGTAGAAATTATATTATGTATCTCTTCTTTTTCAGCTAAGCATGATGTAATTACTAATGAGAATAATAGAGTTCTATATATCATTCTACAAAATTACTTTAAAGTGCTGTAATACACAAATTGTTATTTATTAACTTATTTTTAATTTTGGTTAATTATATTATCTATAAATAGTTATATTTGAATAATAAATTTAACAATAAAAAATGATGAAAAAATTAATGTATTTAATGGTAGCTAGTTGTCTTGTTGTCTTAAGCGCATGTAAAGGCGGTGGAACTACTGAAGCTCCTGCAGAAGGAAACGAAACTCCTGGTCCTGAGGTGGAAGCTCCTAAAGGGGCAGCTGAAGCGCAAGATTCTACTGACATGAACATGAATAAAGAGGAGGAAGAGTCTCATGATGATCATTCTCATGAAGGTCATTCTCATGACTAAATAGTATAGTTATAAAAAAAGGCACTTATAGAATATAGGTGCCTTTTTTTAATGTATAATTTTTTTAAAAAAATAATTATGAAAAATTTCTTTTTAGTATCAGTATTCCTGTTATGTTTTTCTTGTGGCAGTACTTCTAATGATTCACCTGGAAAATCAATAAATTCAATAGAAGTTACAGATTTAGGATGTAAGGATGGGGGAAAATGCTTAGCAGATCATTCTTGTTGCGTTAGTGAAGATTAAAAGATATAATTACTAGTATATTTATCTTTCAAATACTAGCCTCATACCTTTTCTACTCTCATTAAATAATCCATTTTCATAAACGAGGTTACCATTAATTATGGTATGTGTAACTACCCCATATAAAGTCTCATCTTCAAATGGTGACCAATTACATTTTGAAAGAATATTATCTTTATTAACCTTGTATTTTTTTTGAAGATCTACTAATACTAAATCTGCGTAGTAGTTTTCTCTTATAAAACCTCTATTGTGTATTTTAAAACAAATTGCAGGATTATGGCACATTTTCTCGACAACTTGTTCTATAGATATCTTTTTATTCTTTACAAATTTTAGCATTACCCCTAAAGCGTGTTGCACAAGTGGTCCTCCAGAAGGCGCATTTGAATAATTATTATTTTTTTCTTTTAGAGTATGTGGAGCATGATCTGTAGCTATAACATCAATCTTGTTATCAAGTAACGCCTGAAAAAGAGCTTCTTGATCAGATTTCTCTTTAATAGCAGGGTTCCATTTTATTAAAGTGCCCTTTTTTTTATAGTCCTTTGAATTAAAAAATAAATGATGAATACATACCTCAGAAGTAATCCTCTTTTTACTTAATGGAATTTCATTATTAAATAATTGTATTTCTTTCTCTGTAGATAAATGAAAAACATGAAGTCGTGTATTATATTTTTTTGCTAATCCTACTGCAAAAGAAGAGGAACTGTAACAAGCCTGCTCACTTCTTATTTTTGGATGTAGTTCAATTGGAATGTTATCTCCAAATTGATCTTTAAATTTCTTTGTATTTTTTTGTATAATATTCTCATCTTCACAGTGTACGGCAATTAGACATTTTGATTTTTCAAATATCTTTTCTAGAATATTTCTTTTATTAACCAGCATATTTCCTGTTGAGGATCCCATAAATATCTTTATAGCACCCACTTTTTTTGGATCTGTTTTAAGTACTTCTTCTAGATTTGTATTTGAAGCGCCCATGAAAAATGTAAAATTTGCTAGCGATTTTTGGTCACCAATTTTAAATTTTTCCTCAAGAAGTTCCTGTGTCAGTGTTTGAGGTTTTGTATTTGGCATTTCCATAAAAGAAGTAATTCCTCCAGCAACTGCAGCTTTACTTTCTGTATATATATCTGCTTTATGCGTTAAACCAGGCTCTCTAAAATGTACTTGATCATCTATAATTCCAGGAATAAGATAAAGTCCATTTGCATCAATTATTTTGTCTGCTAGAACTGTTATTTGAGATGCGATTTTTTTAATAATACCCTTCTCTATTAAAACATCTGATTTAAATGAGCTACCCTCATTGACTATTGTAGCATTTTTTATTATTAGCTTCACTTATTTATTTCCAGTTTTTAAAATAGCTTTTAATTTTCATTTGCATCACCCCAATAAATGCTTCAAAAAATATTCCACTACTCATTTTAGAGTTACCCTCTTGTCTATCTGTAAATATTACAGGAACCTCAATAATATTAAAACCATATTTCCATGCGGTAAATTTCATCTCAATTTGGAATGCATAACCAATAAATTGTATCTTATCTAAATCAATCTTTTGTAAAACTTCTTTTTTATAACATTTAAAACCAGCAGTAGAATCATGTATTGGCATTCCAG
>JABGXK010000275.1 GCA_018675825.1 Flavobacteriales bacterium
AATATATTGCTATATCCGATTTACTTGTTGCTCCCGGTAAGAATGAAGGTTTTGGAAGGACAATTATTGAAGCAATGTTAGTTAAAACTCCAGTTATTGCTAGTAAATCAGGCGCACATACAGAGATTATAGAAAATAATTTTAATGGATTATTATATGAGCATGGAAATAGAAATGATTTATATGAAAAAATAAATACGCTTCTTTCTTCTGAGGTTTTATATAATGAGGTGCAAAAAAATGCATATGACTTTGTTAATAGTTCTTATACAGAAAAAGAACATTTAGTTTCAGTAATGTCTATTTACAAGAAACTGTTGTGAAGATTATGAAGAAAAAATCTTTAATATTTTTAATGCCATCCATAATGGGAGGTGGTGCAGAAAGAGTAACTCTAAATTTCCTCTCAAATATTGAGTTAGAAGAAAATAATGTAAAGCTTATAGTCTTCAATATTTCTCAAAATGAGAAAGAAAATTTACCAAAAGGAATTGATCTGATTAATCTTGAAGTTCGAGGATTAAGGAAAGGATTAATTAAAATAATATCAATTTTAAGATCTACAAACCCAGATATAGTATTTTCATCTCTCTTTTATATAAATTGTTTTTTATCTATCCTTAAATTTTTCAAAATTATAAAAGCAAAAATTCTAATTAGGGAGGCTAATATGCCTAGTGAAAATATAAAAAATAGTTCTTTTAAAATTACCACTAAGCTACTTTATAAATTTTTTTATCCTAGGGTAGATAAAATAATTTCATCATCAATGATTATGAAAAAAGATTTATTAGAAACTATTAATGTTAATCCTACAAAAATTATTATTGTTCCAAATCCTGTTGAAGTAGAGAGAATTAGAGAGAATTCTGTTCCGATAGAATCTTTGAAAGGTGAGGGGATAAAAATTATTGTAGTTGGTAGATTAACTAAGCAAAAAGGCATTGATATTCTTATAAGATGGCTATCATCTATTAATGCATTAGAATGGTCTCTAGCGATTATAGGTGAGGGCGAGTTAGAAAGTAAGCTAAAGCAGTTATCAAGCAAATATAATTTAGAGGATAAAATTAAATTCCTTGGTTTTAAATCGAACCCATACCCTTGGATAGCAGGAGCAGATGTATTGGCTCTCACTTCAAGGTGGGAAGGTATGCCTAATGCTGTTCTTGAGGCACTTGTCTGCGGTACTCCTGTAATTGCTACAGCTAGTGCTGGTGCAATAAATGAACTTGCTAATGAATCAGTAACAGGTGCCATTAACTTAATAAAAGATCAAGAAGGATTTACTAAGGTATTGTTACAGATTTATAATAATAAAGGGAGACAAGTCAAAAATAGTTTATTACCAATACGATATCAATCTAGATCTTCGAATCAGTTATTTAGGAAAATATTAAAGGAAATTTAATTATGAAAATTTTTCATATTATTACTGGCCTTGATGTTGGAGGAGCTGAGCTATTATTAGAAAGGCTAATTAAAGGTGATCGTCAGAAAGATTATGATCATATTGTTATCTCATTGACTTCAATAGGTAAAGTTGGACAAAAAATTAAAAAAAGTGGTGTAGTAACAAAACAATTATCTCTTAGGAATATCTTTGATTTACCAAGAGGGTTAATAATGTTAGTTAGAGAAATTAAAAAAGAAAAACCCGATCTTATACAAACATGGCTATATCATTCAGATCTAATTGGAGGTTTGGCAGCTAAAATAGCTGGCTACAATAATATTATATGGAATATCAGATGTACTGATATTATTTTTGGTGTAGGTGCTTCATATTCAGCTTATATAGCTATGAAGATTTGTGCTTTATTATCGAGATATATACCAAAGAAAATTATTGTAGTTGCCAATAAAGCAAAAGACTCTCATATTAGACAGGGATACGATTCTTCAAAATTAAAAGTGATACAAAATGGCTTTGAAGTAGAAAAATATACTATAGATAATAAAATTAGAATGAAGACCAGGGAGGAGCTAATTAGTGTAGATCATAATTCTTTAGTTATTGGTTCGGTTGGAGGATTTCAAGAGTATAAGGATCATGCTACATTTATAGCTGCATCAGAATTTATAGCAAAACGTAATAACAATGTTATTTTTGTTCTAGTAGGTAATAACTTAGATAAAAAGAATAAAGATTTAAACCATATGATTAAAGCAAGAAACCTCTCAGAAAAATTTAGACTATTAGGAGAAAGAGAAGATATTCCCA
>JABGXK010000276.1 GCA_018675825.1 Flavobacteriales bacterium
AAAAGGAGACATAGTAATAAAAATTGGTGATATTGAAGTTAACAATATGATGGATTATATGACAGGCTTAAGCAAATTTGAAAAGGGTGATTCAACAATAGTAAAATTAAATAGAGAAGAAGAAATTATTGAACAAGCTATTGTTTTTCAATAAATAACTATTTATTAGAATTCATAACTTTTGTTTGAATATTAATAGATTCCTGGTGTATTGCTCTAAGTAATAGAATTACAAACTCGTCACTTAGACCTTTAGTAATTCCCTTTTTCATTCTGTCTTCTAAAATAAATTTCCAACGCTCTGGCTGTAATATTGTAATATCATTAGCTTTCTTATCTAATCCAATTAACTCAGCTAAATTCATGCGATTTTGTAAAACATCAATTAACTTATCATCTAACTTATCAATTTGTGATCTTAAATATTCTAAAGATAAAGCAGTTTCTGAATTATTATCACTTTGATTTCTTACAACTAAATTATCCAATAATTCATTTAATTGAATTGGATTAAGTTGCTGTTCTTGATCACTTAATGCATTTATAGGATCAATATGAGTTTCAATCATCAATCCATCAAAATTTAAATCTAGTGCTGTTTGTGAAATTTCATTAATTAAAGATCTATTTCCAGCAATATGACTAGGATCACAAATTATAGGAAGCTCAGGAATTAATCGTTTAAGTTCAACAGGAAGTTGCCATTGAGGCATATTTCTATATTTCTGTATGCCATAGCTAAAAAAACCTCTGTGAATAGCTATAATATTTCTAAAACCTGCGTTATAGAAACGTTCAATTGCTCCTAACCATAAATTTAAATCTGCATTAAGAGGATTTTTAATAAAAATAGGCATATCTACACCCTTAAGAGAATCGACTATCTCCTGAATTGCAAATGGATTACCTACAGTTCGGGCACCAATCCAAATCATATCAATATTATGTTTTAATATTTTATTAACATGAGTAGAATTTGCAACTTCAGTAATAACTTTTAAGCCTGTTTCCTTTTGTACATTATTCATCCATTCAAGAGCTGGAGTTCCTACTCCTTCAAAACTATTTGGACGTGTCCTTGGTTTCCAAATACCAGCTCGAAAAATATGTGTATTTGTTTTTTTCAGCTCTCTTGCAGTAGATAGCATCTGTAAATTAGATTCAGCACTGCAGGGACCTGCAATAACTAAAGGCTTAAAATAGCTTACAGAATTAGATAAATTATTTAATTTAATTTTCATGCTTTTCATTGTTTAAAAAAAGAGAGAAAGGGAATAATAGCATTAAGAAAAGAAACTTTTTAGTAATAATACCAATGAAAGTTATAACTAACCCAAAAAAAACATACCACCAATAATGTGTTTTCATTATTCTTAGAAATATATTATTCAATAATTTATATAAACTATTATTTAATAATAATTCTTTTCTCTACTGTACCATCCTCATACTTGTAAATAATTGGACCGCAATTAATAGCAGAAACTTCATATCCTAACATATTATAAATCTTAAATTTTGATTTATCCGAAACAGCAAGATTTACTACAGTAGCAGGGATACTATTAACAGTTATTGTACCAATCATTCCATTTGCTGCATGAGAACCAACGGAACAATCATATTCATAAATTCCTGGAAATGTAAATATATGAGTATACATCTCCACATCATTTGTAGGTGTAGATGAAAAAGATTCTGGATTACTAAAACTTGATCCAGTTATGGAATTAATATCAAAATTAACATTATGAAACCCACCATCATTAATCCAACTTACATCATCGCCAACATCAATAGTTAAAATCTGAGGAGCATAATAAAAATCTCCAGAGTTAATAGTATGAGAAGTTTGTCCAGAAAGATTAAATATTAAAAAAGAAATAACTATTGTAAATAATAATTTTTTCATAATTGTATTTTTTTTTGCAAAAATAAGGAAGTTTTATTATTCTGTTACTGTTTTAAATTCTTTAAAAACTAAGGATATTGAATTAACACAATGACGTATATTCTTATCAGTTAATTCCTCTCCTTTAAAAACATGTCCAAGGTGACCACCACATTTAGCACAACATATCTCAGTTCTCTTATAGCCCATCTTATAATCAAAAAATCGAGTAATAGCTCCTTTAATTTCATCATCAAAAGCTGGCCATCCACAATTAGATTTAAACTTGTTTTTGGATTTATAAAGAGGACTGTCACAAGCTTTGCAATGGTATACTCCAGCTTGAAAATGAGTGTTGTACTTTCCTGTATTGGGATATTCTGTTCCTTTATCTACAATTATATTTCTTTCTTTAGAATTTAAATTTTCAAAATAATCAATATCAGTTTTTTGAGAGAAAACATCTATTGAAATATTTAAAAATACTAATAAACAAAAAAAGAGTTTCATAATGTATTATTAAAAAAATTACTAAAATAATTTAGATGTTCAAAGATAGAAATATTCCAATATTTCCAGTTATGCTCTCCTTCTTTAATATTATAAATATGTTCAATATTATTATCAAGTAACTTTTGATGAAAAATATTATTAACATCAAAGAAAAAATCGTCTTTACCACAGTCAAAAATTATTTTAAGATTAGAGAACTTTAGCAAACCAACCATATTAGTAACAGTATTATTATTCCAATTTAATGGAAATTCTTCAATAGATCCTAATCTACTAGAAATATCCCAATTTTTTGAAAATGGTCTAATATCAATTGCGCCACTCATACTTCCAGCAACTCCAAAAATATCAGGGTGCTTAATTGCTAAGTAAAGAGCACCATGACCTCCCATACTAAGTCCTGTAATTGCTCTACTTTTAAAACTTTTTAAAGATGGATAAATAGAATCAACATATATAATTAATTCATTAGTTATATAAGTCTCATATTTAAAACTACTATCAACAGGGCTATTAAAATACCAACTATTATAACCACCATCTGGACATACTATAATAACATTATTATTATCACAAAACCTATCAAGATCATTTACTTTATTTGTCCAATCAGTATAATTTCCATAAGCTCCATGCAATAGATATATAACTGGAAATCTTTCATTAAAACTATGATCATTAGGAGTAATTATAATATTTTTAATATTAATATTCATTGACTTACTTAATATGTTTAATGTATCAATATTAGCAGAATAAGAGAGATTAGAACAAAATATTAAAAGAATAGATAGATATTTTCTCATTACAAAAAATCACAACGAATTAAAATATAAACAATGGTAAGTCCAAGTAGAAAAGTATAAAGAAATATTTTGATATTTTTATTCATGAAACGCAGTTAGGTAAGTGTTTAGTTAAAAAAATAATTAGTTATATTTGAATCAATATAAACAAAGATAGACATTATGAAAAAAATATTTACACTATTTCTATTATTACCATTATTAAGTATCTCACAAACTAATTGTGATACAGTATATGTAGATCCTGAAGGACAACCATATACTGCAACTAGAACTAGAGGCTACTGGTTTAAAGCAAACTCAAGTTTTATTATAAGTGCTGTTAAAGCTGCTGAGGGAAATCCAATAGGAGCAAATTCAACTGCTCAATCTATAGAAATTATTCAATTTGATGCATTAAATTTAACTACTGATACTATACCTTATGACTTTTCAGGTATAGGAGCAGGTTTTACTAATCCACATACAAGTTTATTTCATGCTCAAAATGTACCTCTTGGCTGGATAACATGTGCAGTAAATATTACAAAAGATAGATATTATGCAATTCTTGGAGCAAAGAATAATAGTGTAATTCCTGGATCACAAACAGATATGTATAACACTGTACTACCAACAGGAGAGCGTAAATTAATGTTAAATGGAGATTCTACAACTTTCTGGAGAGCAGCCCTGCAATATTCATTAGCAGATGGTCCTGGGCCAAGTGGTCAATTTTTTCATGATGGACCTGATTTTCAAGGAAGAATTCATACTATAATTTGTACTGGTGTATCATCTATTAATGAGACGACAGATGATAAAGAGATCATTAAAGTAATAGATCTTATTGGAAGAAATTCTAAATTAGATAAAAACAAACCATTAATTTATATTTATAATGATGGAAGCAGTGAGAAAAAAATAATAGTTGACTAATTAGTTTATTGCTTAATTATTTTTTCTACATCACCATTATCATATAAATACAATAGTGGTATATTCATAATTAGTTTTGATTCTCTACCTAATAAATCAATTATTTTAACTAATTCTCTATTAGATTTAGAAGAAATATTATTTATAGAAAGTTGAGTATTAACAATACGAACACTATCCATTACGACATCAACAATAAGGGACATCATTAAAATTTGTCTGAACATCTCCAATATCTTCAACAATATTAAAACCACTAATTGTAATTCCAAAAACAGGGTGTTTAGAAGTAAATGGAGGCTTATCAAAATCTAAATATGTATTATCAACAAGATTTATAAAGAATTGACAAGTACCAGTATTTGGTCCAGAATTTGCCATAGATATTGTCATTTGAATATTACTTAATGTACTATCAAATTCATCTACAATAATTGGCGGTGGTGGATTAACATCACCTCCTTGAATCATAAAATTATCAATTACTCTATGAAATAAAGCTCCATCATAAAAATCTGTACTAACAAGATTAATAAAATTAGATGATGTAATTGGGACAAGTGAATCATAAAGTTCAATTCTGAAATCTCCGTAGTTTGTATAAAAGTCAACCTGTGTTTGAGCTCTTACATTAAAAGAGGTAACAAATAAAAATATAAATAGTAAAAATCGCATAAGCAAATTTAATAAATTTTTAAAAAAGAGGCCTTATTTTACTAAGGCCTCTCCAAAACTATCTAATAATTTACTTACTGTAAAATAATTTTTTTATTAATTATACCATTGTTATCTGATATTTCTAAGAAATATACTCCTCTA
>JABGXK010000277.1 GCA_018675825.1 Flavobacteriales bacterium
AGATCAGTTTTTTGAAAATCTCCAAAAGATTCTTTAGCATTATACTTAGTTTCCGTAATCTCATTAACCTTGCCTTTTATATTATATTTTGTTAAGTCGTTTTCTTTCTTCTCTCCTTCGCAAGAGCAATAATTAATAGGCAAGCAAAGTATTATTAGTAGTAGTTTTTTCATAATGAAGAAATTATTTTCTCAAAGCTAATAAAAAAGATTTGACCTAAAATTAAGGGCATTCAAAAAACAATCAAAAGTGTCCTACTATATGTCCTACCCTCACTAAAAAACCCTCATAATCTATTGGATTACAAGGGTTTATCTTTTATTGTTGCGGTCTGGACGGGACTTAACTACTTAACCTTAATAAGAACAACATATTTAATGATCTGTTTGATTTGTCTTCTCAAGTTCAATTGCCTTAGGAAATAAAATATTATTCTCTAAATGAATATGAATATGTAAATCAGACTGAAACTCTTTTAAATGATAATAAAGTGCTTTGTAAGTATTACAAGCATGTGCTGGAGGGCTAAAATTATTACTTAACTTTTCAATTTTCTTAAAAATATTTCCGGCAATATCATGTTCATGCTCCATCATTCTGATAGGGTTTTGAACTGACCCAAAAGGAGTTTGAATTTTTCCTCCATTTCTGTGAGCAATTGCCAAATTTATTATGTGAGGAAACAGAGTCCCTTCTTCTTTTATAAGATGTTGTTGCAACTCAATAGCAACTTCATGAAATAGCTTTGCAATTTCGATATTCTCTGGGTTATGATCACCATGAACTTTAGCAACTTTATTAGCAAATTCTGAAATGATTGGGAGTGATTCTTTTACATAAACATGATGTGTTTCCAAAATATGATTAGACAAAACATCCAATCCCATGTTATCAAAATCGTTTTCAGCTTTTTCAGCATCTAACATTTCAATCTCATTGAAAATAGTTTCTTCCTTGACTTCTATACCATTACATGCTTCAGAGACCGGTTTACCGCCTCCACAACAGAAATCAATTCCGTATTTCTTAAATATTACTGCAGTTCTCATATCTGAAGCTACAATCTGTGCTACTGTTTTGTTTTCCATATTTACGCCTTCTAAATTATCTCCCATAATTAAGATCTTTAAATAATTCTTTCTGTGTAATAACTATTTCAAGTATAAAGTCTACTAATGAAAATTCAAGGATCTGCATAACTAAATACTACAACTATTTGAAGAACTATTATTCTTATCGATAGAACAAGTATTAGAATCTACAGAACAAGCATGAGATTTATCATCCCATATTGTTGATCGATTTCTTCTAGCTTGTAAGATTGAATTCAACTTCTTTATTCGATCACTCCCTTTCGTTTTATAAAGAAAAGGTAAGAAAGCATGAAGAAAAAAAAATAAAACTTGTATATAATGAATAAAAAGAATATCCTAATGCTTTAAGAAAATGTTGAGAATAATTTTCACCAACAGAACTAGGGTGTTTTGTGAATATTAACATATCTATATTTTTAAATTACACATAAGAAAATAGATAATGATGAAAAGAATAAACTGATTAAAAACGACACTAGAATCTTTTTCATTGGCACACAAGCAATCAATAATGCATTAGAAATCGATGCGCTAAATGCAGTTAAAATAATTAAGAAAGGAACGAAAAAGGCATCTACCTGATAAATATAGAACATCGCTACTCCCGCTAATTCAGTCTGTATAATTGCAATTACTGGAGTCAATCCAAACCTCATTCCTTCCAAATTATTAATTAAGTCTGATGATCTTTGCAACATAATCTTTAATATTTAAGTTTCTTAACAAAGAAAGAATATCTGAAAAAGAAAAAATATGACATATGTCATATTTAAATTTTTTCTTAAAAATTAATCTTGGATAAAAAAATCTCCCTGTGGGTCTTTTCCCTTTGCCTCAGGCAATTCAAAAAGATAAGAAGCTACTTCATTTATCTGGGTAAAAGACAAAATTGGTGCCCAAGAAATCATACCCTTTTCTGGCACCCCATTACTTATCACATTAACAATAGAGTTAAAGTTTCCTCCATGAATAGAATAACTATCTGTAAGATTAGGCCCTATAGAACCAGCACCATTCTCTAAATGACAGACAACACAATTCTTGTTATAAAGATCCTCACCTCTTTTAAGTGATTCTTTATCAGTTAATTTAACTAACTCCGTTTCAATATTATTAACATTTTCTTTCTGCTCTTTAGATATCTCGACTGAGTTTAATGGAACATTATTATACGCAGAATATTCATTGAAACATAATAATAAAATCACTACACAAAAACAGATTCCGTATAATGACCATGAATACGGCGCTCTATCTATTTTATTCATATCATCTAAGATAACATCCTTAACTGGAAATTGTAGATAGGAATAAAGAAATAGATAAAGTATAGAGACCAAAATAGCTGAGAAGATTACAACTAAATACAATTCATCGTAGAAAAGAAAAACAATACCAAATAATAATAGATTTACAAGAATAAATATGATATTAAAAAAAGCCTTAGTAATAAACTGATGTCTTGGCTTTCTCATTACTAACAACGCATCACGTGCTTTAAAGATGGAAAAAAACAATATTTGCATAATTAGATAATAAAGAATAAACCAAAAACTAATAGCTAAGATCCCAAAATCTATAATTAAATAAAGGATAGAGAACGATATAGATACTAAAATCACTATAACTACAGACAAACTACTTATTAGATGATACTTATTATGAAGATCAGATGTTATACCTTTCATTTAGAAATCTTTTTTGTTAGACGTTGAGATAATTACAGATAAAGGGATTAGAGTCCATATTATCAGAATCAGAGAAGAATAAAAAACCCCTTGACTTGTCCCAAAAAACTGTTTAAACATGGCCCCTGTATATCCTAATAAAGCTGAGATATCAAGCTTCAAAAGAATCAATATCCTTGACAAATCAATTGGATTAAGAGTAATGGCTAATAATGACAGTTTATCTAATGGGTATTCATTAAAAAACACTAATAATATTAGAAACAATCCATCATATATAATAGCTAGAAACAACCATATTAAGATAGAATAACCAAATCCTTTAATTTTATTCTCATTATACAAAGAGATGATGTAGGCTAATGCAACAAAAATAAGATTCAGAAAACTAGCTGATATTAGTAATAAGATAAAATCAAAAATTGCTGAAGAAACACTAAGACCATATATAATAAATGGTATTCCCAATCCAAAAACCAGGCTCAAAGTTAAAGAAGAAACAACTCCCAGATATTGCCCTAAGAATATTTTACTCCTTTTAATTGGTTGTGCTAATAAAAGCTTTGTAAAATCTATTGAACTATAATAATACATTACTCCAAAAATTGTTCCTATAAGTGGAGTTAAGACTAAAACAATATTCATCAGAGTAATGAGAGCCTTACTAATATCATTATTTAAGAAAAGTAGAACAAATCCTAAAATTAAATAAAAGAAGAAATAAGCTAAACTCCATCTGCTTCGGATTATATCGTAAAAAGTATACTTTAAGATTTTAAACATACTCTCTTGTCCATTAATTTAGCAATAGCAAATTCTAAATCTTTCTCATCTGTCTTCTTTCTCAAGGCGGATAACTTACCTTTAAAGAAAACCTTCCCTTCAAGAAGGAAGATAATTTCATCTGAAAATCTTTCTACTATTCTCATAACATGAGTGGTGATTAGAATAGTTTTTCCTTTCTTTTTTTCTTCAGAGATTATTTTCTCCAAATGAATCATTGAAATAGGGTCAAGACCATTAGTTGGTTCATCTAATATTATTAAATCACTGTCAAACATAAAAGTTAATATTAAATTTACTTTCTGGATAGTTCCTCCTGACAAATTTCCAATCTTCTTATTTATATGCTCATTAATATTAAAAATAGAAATTAGCTTATCTTCATACGATACTTCCTGACGTAGTTCTTTAACTAAAGAAATTAATTCCCCTACCGTTAAGTTTGGAGGGAAATTTGCAATCTGAGGTAAATAAGTAAGCTGATTTCTATACTTAAATTCATTTAAAACAGAACGCTGGTTTATTTTTATTTCACCTGCATCTGGAATCACAATACCTAAAATAGCTTTTATTAGAGTGGTTTTTCCAGAGGCATTAGGACCAATGATTGCGAAAACACCAGGAGACTTTAATTCTAAATCTAAATCCTCTAAGACCTTTAATTTGCCAAATCTCTTATATATACCATTTATCTCTATCATTCCTCTTCTATTTTATTGAACTCATTAGCGGCTTTCTATCCATTAAATTCTCAGGAGTAAAAACTGGAGAAACCTTCTCTGAGAAATTAACCACATCAATAAACAAACTTCTTAATAAAACAAGAGCTTCTGGAACCTTATTAACTATATAAGAAAATAGTTTTACTGGACGATAAGGAACATCTCCAATCCCATCTTTATTTAAATCATAACCATTGTATTCACTCCAATAATTAGTTTGAAATAAATTATTATTCAAACTACTATTGTATGAAACATCAAAAGCATTATTAATAAAACTATTATATTCAAATAAGTTGTCGTAACATCCTCCTGTGAATCTTATCGCCCAACCATTTCCTATAAAAGAATTATGACTATAATTAACTCTATTACAACCATCAATCTTTAATCCAATTGTATTCTGCTGAAAAAGATTATCTCTAATTTCTAGATCATTAATCTCTTTTAACAATAATCCATATGATGAAGTCCCCCAATTAAAATGAAATATATTATGATATATCTTTATAAACTTAGAAAACATTACTGCCACCCCTGCTCCATTATTTTTAAATTCAT
>JABGXK010000278.1 GCA_018675825.1 Flavobacteriales bacterium
CGGAATGGGAAAGCAATGCGCCAATTATTACTATATAAACTAATCCGCAGGGTAAAAATCCATTTACAAAACCAATACCAAAGTGCTTAAATCTTGATTTAGATTTGAATAAATAGGATAATTTATTTTTAACTCCTGTATAGAAAAATAATAAGGGTTGTGTTAAAAAAGATTTTACCTTTAAAAGCTTTGGAAGAAATACAGAAGTAATTAATAGCACCCCCATTATAACAGCAACCCACTGTTGAATACCACTAATGTTTAACCCTTGTCCAAAAAGACCAAAAACAAGTCCTAAAAAACCATAAGCAAGAATTCTACCCAGATTATATTCTATGGCTTTAAGGAACTGATTATTCCTTGTGGAACTGGGCAAAGAAACTGCAATAGGACCACACATACCAATACAATGTAAACTTCCTAACAAACCTAGGAAAAAGGCTTCTATCATAGTATGATTATTTTTTTTACAACATGAAGTAAGTCATTCTTAAGAAATACTACTTCTACTTCCCATTTACCTTTTTTAATATTTTGAATATTTAAAACTTGCTCTTTATCTTTAAGGTTTAACCCTACTTGAAAGTCAGCTGAATTATCAAAAGGGCAATAAAAGTAAAGAACGCCATTACTAATGGCTTCATCTGAGCTAATTTTCAAATAATTACCTGGGGTAACAATAATTTCTAATCCAATATTACTAGCTCTATTTATTGCATCTATTCTTTGTTGATAGGCAATCTCCTTTTCGTAATAATTCGGAGCTACAAGTTGGAAATCAGTATTAATACTTTTAAAGATAAGCGTACCCATAAGTACAAAGAATGCTGCAAAAGTTAATATTATTTTATGTCCCCAGTTAAATTTCATATTTAATAATTTTTATTTGGTCCTAAAAAATTAGTTTCCACTTCTTCAATTAGCTCATTTCCCTTATACACACCAATAGTTAACTCCTGTTTTACTGAACTAAGCTGATCTGTAAGTAAATAGATAAACATAGTTCCTTTATAGATGTCCTGCTGATTGACAACTATTTCTTTTGGTCCAATGTATTCAATTTCACCTTTATGAGACAGAATTTTAAAATTAACCTCTGCTTTAAACATAGTTTTATTTACCAGGTTAAAGGTATATAAATTACTAACGGTAAGTTCCTGTTCCTGATATATCTGACCTTTAGCCCTTAAGATAGTTGTATCAATAGCTGTTCTGTTAAACATGAAAAAAACCAATAGAGAAACTAATAAAGAAAGCACTAGAGAATATGCTTTTACTCTATTATTAAATATTTTAGTTTCTCCGTTTTTTATATTTTTTTCAGAGGTATAGCTAATTAATCCTTTAGGGAATTGTGTTTTTTCCATAACATTATCACAAACATCCATACAAGCAGTACAATTAATGCATTCCAATTGTGTTCCATTCCTTATATCAATTCCAGTAGGGCATACCTCCACACATTGATTGCAATCCACACAATCACCAAGAATTCTTTCCTTTTCTTTTCTATTTAACCTTCCTCTTTTTTCTCCTCTTATATAGTCATAAGCAACTACAATAGTATTTTTATCTATCATCACCCCTTGCAATCTACCATAAGGACAAGCAATGATACATACCTGCTCCATAAACCATGCAAAAACCCAATAAAAAATACTCGAAAAAATAAAGATTGATATTAAACCATTAACATGATTTTTAGGATGATCAGTAATAATTTCAAGCAGAGCATCACTACCAATAATATAAGCCAAAAACACATTCGCAATAAGAAAAGAAATCAAGTAAAAGGCAAAGAATTTTAATCCTTTCTTTCTTATTTTTTCAGTACCCCATTGTTGGTTGTTTAGCTTTTTTTGTTTCCTTGAATCTCCTTCAATCCAGTATTCTATTCTACGAAATACCATTTCCATAAAAATAGTTTGAGGACATATCCATCCACACCAAATCCTGCCGAAAATAACAGTAAAAAGGACTACAAAAACGATAGCAGTAATCATTGCTAAAACAAATAAACTAAAATCTAGTGGCCAGAATACTACACCAAAGAGAATAAACTTTCGTTCTAAAAAATTAAATAAGAAAAAAGGCTGCCCTCCAACCTTGATAAAAGGACCTATGAAAAGGCAAATTAATAATATTGCGTTAACTACCTTTCTTTTATTATAATAGCTCCCTTTTGGTTTTATTGGATATAACCAATTTCTCCCCCCTTTTTCATTAACAGTAGTAATACTATCCCTGAAAGAATGTTCTTCATCCATTTACACTATTGCTTAACAATATAAAGTTCTCCCTGTGGGTCTTTTCCCTCTACATTGGGTAAGGTTAACAAATAAGATGAAACCTCATTAATTTGACTCGGATTTAAAACGGTTTTCCAAGCAATCATTCCTTTATCTAAAACACCATCATTCACTACTTTTACTATAGATTCAAAACTACCACCATGTATCCAATATTCATCTGTTAAATTAGGCCCTATTGATCCTCCCCCATTTTCAAGGTGGCAAGGCATACAATTATTGGAGTAAATTTGAGCTCCATTAGCAATTGACTCTTCATCCTCTAATCGAATAACCTCAATAGGGTTAACATTCATTGCTATTTCATTATTTGCACTCTTAATTTCAATTTCATATTCCTCAGCTTGCAAGGGACTAGTTTCTGCAATATGGTAATCATACAAGTAAAACAATGCAAAAAGAATACATCCATAAAAACCATACAACCACCATGAAGGAAGGTCATTATCCAACTCTTTTATCCCATCATAGTCATGATCGAGTAAAACATCTTCATCTTGATTTTTTTGTATTACCATTTTCTTAGTTTCACATGATAAATTATCAGTTTGAGTAAATTTGAAATAAGATGTTAGAAGGTGATGTGAAATTATGAAAGTTATAATCAGAAAAAGAACAATATATAAATCATCAATTAGTAAATAAGTTACCCCTAATAAAATAGTACTTACTACAATTAAATTTAGCAATTCTGATTTATCAGAAGTAGGCTTACCTCTTATATTTATTTGGTTTAATATTTCTTTTGCTGATAACAAAACACTATATAAAGTGTACAAGATAAAGAATGAAAATGTAGCCCAAACGCTTATTATGATCCAACCCATATCCATAACAAGGTAAAATATAAAAAGTAGTAATAATATTGAAGATAATATTGCAAAAGAAATCCTTTCTGTCAAATTATTTTTCTGCTTTACAAATTTATAATTACCTACCAAAAAAATATTATTTCTCTTATATTTATAGTTTCCAAGAATCACTAAAACTATGATAACAATAATGATGAAAAATGCAAAGTAAATCATTGAATCCATTTGGTCAGCAGGATTTATTTCTGCTGCAAATAAGCTAATTGAAGGCATCATAATTACGCCTGTTAAAAGGTTTTTTAATTTCATAATATTCTATTCTTCTAAAGGTAAATTACAAATTTCTTTTATCTGTTTTTTATCCATCTTCATTACCCAATAGATAATTCCTATGAAAAAGAAAAAGAAAATTGTTAATGAAATAATTGGGTATATTTCTATACCAATTATCGTTTCCATATGGTGTTTTATAAATTTTAACATTTTAGTTAGTTTTAATATCAGTTCCTAATCTTTGTAAGTAAGCAATAAGCGCTATTATTTCTTTATCTTTATTTATTTCAACAATTGGGTTTTCTAATTGCTCGTTTAATTCATTTGCAATTTTAATTGCTTGAACTTTCAAATCCTCAAGAGCATTTTTGTATTCCAAATCAGTATATGGAACTCCTAAAGTTATCATTGCTTTCACTTTACTTTTCGTATACTTTGTTCTTAAATTATCTGTAAACATCCATTTGTAAGCTGGCATAATTGTCCCTGGAGAAGTCATTGTTGGATCATACATATGGTTAAAATGCCAAGAAGAACTGTATTTCCCTCCTATCCTATGTAAATCAGGACCTGTTCTTTTCGATCCCCATAAATGAGGATGGTCATACACAAATTCACCCGCTTTAGAATACTCTCCATATCGCTCAGTTTCTGAACGGAAAGGACGAATCATCTGGGAGTGACAATTATTACATCCCTCACGAATATATAAATCTCTACCTTCTAGTTCTAGAGGAGTATAAGGTTTTACAGAAGATATTGTAGAAATATTTGATTCTATAAGTAAGGTAGGAACTAACTCAATAGCTGAACCTAAAAGAATAAGAACTAATGAAGCAATCATTAATTGTACTGGTTTTCTTTCCACCCATCTATGCCAATGTTCTCCAACATGTCTTTTGTATTCTACAAGAGCAGGTGCCTGTGCTTGTTCATTTTCGATTAAATTACCAGCCTTAACTGTTTTCCAAAGATTAACAACCATTATAATCATTCCAATTAAATACATTAACCCACCAATTGATCTAGTTATATACATTGGAATAATTTGAGTAACTGTTTCTAAAAAATTCGGATATACTAAGTAACCATCAACAGTAAATTCTTTCCACATTAAACTTTGTGTGAAACCTGCAAAATACATAGGTAACACCCAAAATATAATTCCTAAAGTGGCTATCCAAAAATGCATATTAGCAAGTTTCTGAGAGTATAATTTAACAGCATACATTCTTGGAAGTAACCAATACATCATTCCAAATATCATAAAGCCATTCCAACCCAAAGTACCAACATGTACATGGGCAGGAATCCAATCAGTGTAATGAGCAATTGCATTTACATTCTTTAAAGCCAACATTGGCCCTTCAAAAGTTGACATCCCATAAGCAGTAATCGCAACTACAAAAAATTTCAGAATAACATCTTCTCTTACTCTATCCCAAGCTCCTCTTAAAGTTAGTAGTCCATTAATCATTCCACCCCAAGAAGGAGCAATAAGCATGATAGAAAAGACAACCCCTAAACTTTGAGCCCAGTCAGGTAATGCAGTATAAAGTAAGTGATGTGGACCTGCCCAAATATAAATAAAAATTAAAGCCCAAAAGTGAATGATTGATAAACGATAGGAATATACAGGACGATTAGCGGCTTTAGGAACAAAATAATACATCAATCCTAATACTGGTGTTGTAAGGAAAAATGCAACTGCATTATGACCATACCACCATTGTACTAAAGCATCTTGTACCCCTGCAAATAAAGAATATGATTTTAAAAAATGAACAGGCAATTCTAAATTATTAACAATATGCAGAACAGCAACCGTTACAAAAGTTGCTATATAGAACCAAATAGCAACATATAAATGGCGCTCTCTTCTTTTTAAAATTGTTCCAAACATATTCCATCCAAAAATTACCCAAACTAAAGTAATAGCAATATCAATTGGCCATTCTAATTCAGCATATTCTTTTGAAGAGGTTATCCCTAGTGGTAATGTAATTACTGCTGCAACAATAATTAACTGCCAGCCCCAGAAATGTATATTACTTAATCGGTCTAAAAACATTCTTGCCTTAAGTAGTCTCTGAAGAGAATAATATACTCCGGCAAAAATAGCATTTCCAACAAAAGCAAAAATAACAGCATTGGTGTGCAGAGGTCTTAATCTACCATATGTAAACCATGATGTGTCAAAATTTAGTGCAGGATAATATAATTGAATAGCTATGATTACTCCAACCAACATTCCTATAGTTCCCCAGAATACAGAGGCAAAGGCAAAATTTCTTACAATTTTATTATCGTAACTGAATTGTTCTATACTCATTTTTTAATGTTTTTAGTATTGTTAATATTATTTTCAAAAAGCATTCTTACTGATGGAGTATAATCATCATCTAACTGTCCACTCTTTACACTCCATATGAATGCAAATAGAAAGCCAGTAGCAAGGATTAAGCTAAGAAAAATTAGTAAGAATAATACAGCCATAATATTTACATATTTTTTGCAAATTTATACTGCTTAAGAGCATAAGTTTATGACTTGTATCATGTTTAGCAATTAATTATCGAATATGACTTGTGTCATGTTTAGCAATTAATTATTGAAATAGAAGAATAAATAATTTATCTACTTAGTCGTTTGAAAATATAATTGGTAGTAAGGTTGGTAAATACTACCACTGTAATTGAACTTATAGGCATTAATATTGCTGCAAATATTGGGGTCATCTCCCCTTTAATTGCAAAATACATACCTCCGATATTATACATAAAGGAAATGACAAAACTTGCATATACTACTTTCATAGCCATACTCGTAAACTTAATAAATATAGGAAGCTTACTAAAAGTACTCGCATCAAGTATAGCATCACAGGCTGGAGAGAAAGAATTTACATCTTCAGAGATACTTATGCCAACATCCGACTTTCTTAAAGCTCCTGCATCATTAAGCCCATCCCCTATCATCATTATATTTTCTCCGTTACTTTGCAGGATTTTAATATAGTTTAACTTGTCAGATGGCTGCATTTCAAAATGAATATCCTTAGCCGGAAAATAAGCTTTCATATCTGTTCTTTCAGCATCATTATCTCCTGATATCAGATGTAGTTTCATATTTTTCAACTCAGAAAGAGTGCTTTCTAAATGCTTTCTTTTTTGGCTTTCAATTTTAAAATACCCCATATATATTCCTTCAAATTCCAAATGAACCTGGGCTATTCTTTCTATTTTTTTTACTTGAATAAATGTAGAAGAGCCCATACGAATGCTATCAGCAACTATTCCTTTTCCTATTACTTCCTTGTAGTTTTTAAGTGTTATTAATTCCGCATCAATTGCATTATAGATAATTCTACTTAAAGGGTGATTAGAATCCCTGCATAAAGACTTTACAGCACTTCTTTCCGCACTATTTAATTCCTTACCTATAAAAGAGACTGCCGATTTTCCGCTAATAGTTAATGTACCTGTTTTATCAAAAACGATATTAGTAATTTTACTTATCTGTTCAATAACATCCGTATTCTTTAAGTAAAACTTATTATCCCCTAGTATTCTTAATGTATTCCCTAAAGCAAATGGAGCCGATAAAGCAAGTGCGCAAGGACAAGCTACAATCAGGATAGCTGAAACTACTTGAATTGCTTTTCCAGTATCAAATTGCATCCAATAAATTCCTGAAAAAACTGCAATACATAAAATAATAACAGTAAAATACTTTGAAATTTTATCTGTTACTCTTCTAATAGATTGATCATTATTCTTTTGAAAAGCAGGGTTATTCCATAATTGTGTTAAATACGATTGTGAGACATCATTCAAAACTTCTAACTCAATACCACCGCCAATTTGTTTTCCTCCAGCATAAATAGTATCTCCAATATTTTTCTTTAAACTTCTAACCTCTCCAGTAACAAAACTACTGTCAATTATTGCTTTTCCTTTCACAAGTATACAATCAGCAGGAATCAACTCCCCATTTCGTATTAATATTTTATGTCCTTTTGCTAAATTATCAATAGTTACTTGCTTTTCATTTTTACCTGAAAGCACAGTTACAGCCATAGGGAAATAGGATTTATAATCTCTTTCAAAACTTAAATGCTGATACGTTTTATTCTGAAAGTATTTTCCTATTAACAGAAAAAAAACAAGTCCTGACAAACTATCAAAATACCCTGTTCCTATTCCAGAAAATATTTCATAACTACTTCTTATAAATAACACAAATATCCCTAATGAAATAGGAACATCAATATTTAACCAATGCTGTTTAATTCCTAAATAAGCTGAGTTAAAATATGGCCAAGCACTATAAAAAAATACAGGTAGTGCTAATAAGAAATTCAGGTAATTGAAAACAGTATAAAACATTGAAAATTCATTTTTATCCATTCCTAAATAATCTGCCAAACTCAATAGCATAATATTCCCAAAACAAAAACCTGCAACTCCTAACCTATTAGTATCAGTTTTATTAATCTGTTCTTTCTTGCCTTTCAGCATATCTAGATTAATTATGGGTTCATAGCCAATAGCAGCAATTTTTACAACAACCTCACTTAGCCTTACTTGGGAGGAATTATAGGTTATACTTAGGGTCTTTTTTATAAAGTTAACTTGGGAAGAAATAATCCCCTTCTGAAGCAATGAGAGTCTCTCCAATAACCAAATACATGAGCTACAATGAATTGCAGGAACATCAAACTGTACTACAGCAATATCACTATCATTAAAACTTAGTAATTTATGAAGTATCTCATCATTATCTAAATAAGTATATTTTCCTTTAAAATAATGTGAAGGAGTAACTCCAGCATTTTCAGAAATTTGATAATAATCATTTAGTTGATTTTCTTCCAATAATTGGTAGACCATCTTACAGCCCTCACAACAAAACACTTTCTCATTTATACAAATTAAATTAGAGATACATTTATCATTACAATGGAAACAAGCTTTCATTAAACTAGGTTTTTATTGAAACAAAAATAGAACAAAAAGGCTCTACAAAACTTATAGATTCTATTAAAATTTATGCATTTTTAATTATAAATTTATTTTTATATCTTCTTAATTGCCTATTGACATATATCATGTTTTAGTAAAATAGTAGCTTTTACTTTTGCCACATAATAACATTAATATCTAAACTATGATTATCAGACGTAAAACAAAAAAATTGAAGATTTTATTAATTTCTTCAATTCTTATTACAACTATTATGAGTTGTAATAATGAAAAAGTAATTGATGCTAAGGACATTTCAGTGTCAGGAACTATGGAGGCAGAATTAACAGCTCCACCAAATGTTCCTAAACCAATAGGCGATCGTAAAGCAAAAAAGTTACTGGTCAATATGGAGATTTTAGAGCAAGAAGGAACTATGACAGACGGTACAACTTATATGTACTGGACTTTTGGAGGTACAGTTCCAGGGAGTTTCATTCGTACTAGAATTGGTGATGAGGTAGAATTCACGCTATCTAACCACCCTGACAATAAACTACCTCATAATATTGATTTACATGCAGTAACAGGTCCAGGTGGTGGAGCAACATCCTCATTTGTTGCGCCAGGACATGAAAAAACATTTTCTTTTAAAACCTTAAACCCTGGTTTATATGTATATCACTGTGCTACTGCACCAGTTGGAATGCATATTGCTAACGGAATGTATGGGCTTATTTTAGTTGAACCAGAGGGAGGATTACCTAAAGTAGATAAAGAATACTATATAATGCAAGGAGATTTCTATACTAAAGGGGTTAATGGAGAGCCAGGACTACAAGCTTTTGACATGAAAAAAGCTGTTGATGAAAATGCTGATTATGTAGTATTTAATGGAAAGGTAGGTGCCTTAACAGGGGATAATGCTATTACTGCAAATGTTGGGGAAACAGTACGATTATATGTCGGTAATGGTGGGCCAAACTTAACCTCATCATTTCATGTAATTGGAGAGATTTTTGACAATGTACATATTGAAGGAGGTTCTTTATTAAATAAGAATGTTCAAACTACTTCTATTCCTGCTGGTGGTGCTGCAATTGTAGATTTTAAAGTTGATGTTCCAGGGACACTCATACTTGTAGATCATGCTATTTTTAGAGCTTTCAATAAAGGAGCTTTAGGAATGTTAAAGGTAAAAGGGAATGAAGAAAAACAATTATACTCAGGTGTAATGCAAGAAGGAATCTATAATCCAGAGGGAGCAACACTACAAGAAATGCCTGATGATGGTAAAGAAACAGTAGTAGTTCAAACAGGAGAAAAATCACTTGCTGAAAAAATAGCTTCTGGAAAAAGTTTATATAATAAAACATGTTTTGCTTGCCACCAAGCTAATGGCGAAGGAATCCCTAATGCATTTCCTCCATTAGCAAATTCTGACTATTTAAATGCTGATGTTAAAAGAGCTATCAGTATAATTGTAAATGGGAAGTCAGGAGAAATTGAGGTTAATGGAAAAACCTATAATAGTGTCATGACCAAACAAACACTTACCGATACTGAAGTAGCAGATGTATTAACTTACGTTTATAACACATGGGGAAATAATAAAACTAATGTTAAGGTAAGTACGGTTCAAGAAGTTAAAAGTCAACACTAATTATATGCCTATCATTTCTAGAATATCATTTTGCATTCTGTTATTGTGTACAAGCTATGCAAATTGTCAACCTAGAATGGAAGAAATTAAAGGGGGTTATTATATTCCTTTATATGGTAGAGATTCCTTAAAAGTACAAATTCCTGATTTTAATATGGATGTATATCCTGTTACAAATCAGGAATTTGTACTTTTCACTATTCAAAATCCAAAATGGAGGAGGACAAATTTGATTAGATTATTTGCTGACAAAAGCTATCTCATTAATTGGGAAACGGATAGCACTATTGGAGATAAGCAATCCTTAAAATCGCCGGTAACAAACATTTCATGGTTTGCAGCAAATGCTTATTGCGAATGCCAGGGCAAACGCTTACCAACTGTTGATGAATGGGAGTATGTGGCTATGGCTAACCAAACACAAGCTGATGCACGAACAATTAGCACTTTTAACGAGTATATACTCTCTTGGTATGAAAAGCCAAAAACATTCAATAATGAAATTGGAAGCACTTTTAAAAATTACTGGAATGTGTATGACCTACATGGTTTAGTTTGGGAATGGACATCAGATTTTAATTCCGTACTGATTTCAGGTGAATCACGAAAAGATGTAGATAATGACAGTAATTTATTTTGCGGTTCAGCAGCTGTAGGCGCAACTGATTTGATGAACTATGCAGCTTTTATGCGTTATGCAATTAGAGGAAGTTTAAAAGCAAAATTTACTTTAAAAAATCTAGGATTTAGGTGTGTGAAAAACATTGAAAATAAATAAGGTATTATGAGAAAAACAATATTAGCCACAATTTTATTAATTATAGCGTATTCTTTTGTAGGCTGCTCTTCAAAATCAGAGGACCAGAATATAGTAACGGAGAGCATACAGATATCAGAAACCTCTATTTTTAACTTAACAAGCACTTGGAAAACTGAAGAAGGAAATGAAATCCAGCTAAAGGAATTGAAAGGAAAAACCTTAGTTATGGTTATGATATACACCTCTTGCAAAGCAGCCTGTCCAAGACTTGTTGCTGATATGAGAAACATAGAAAATCAACTTCCAAAAAATAGCCTTAAAAAGATACAGTTTGTACTGGTTAGTATTGACCCAGAAGTAGATAACCCTTCTCGATTAAAAGCTTTTGCTATAGAAAATCAAATGGATGGAGATCAATGGACTTTCCTTCAAGGAAATACGAGTAGCGTTCGAGAATTTGCAAATGTACTTGCAGTAAAATATAAAGAAATATCTCCAATGGATTTTTCTCATTCCAATATAATCAGTGTTTTCAACTCAGTAGGAGAATTGATACACCAGCAAGAAGGTTTAGGAGTTAATAATAGCGAAACTATTACTGAAATTTCAGCAGCTACAAGAGAGTAAATTTATATTTAATTAAACCTAATATATATCATGTTTTACTTTGTTTTTTAATACTTTTTTTGTTCCCTAAAAAAATAAACTATGCCTAAAACAATTATTGAACCCTTTAGAATAAAGATGGTTGAGCCAATTCAAATGACTACTAAGCAAGAAAGAATTAAACTACTAAAACAAGCTCATTACAATACTTTTTTATTGCAAGCAAAAGATGTAATTATTGATTTACTTACCGATAGCGGAACTTCAGCAATGAGTTCCGCACAGTGGTCAGCTATGATGTTAGGTGACGAAAGTTATGCTGGTGCAAGAAGTTGGATCAAAATGGAGGATTCTGTAAAAGATATTACAAACTACAAATACATTTTACCAACCCATCAAGGCAGAGCTGCAGAAAGAATTTTATACGGACATTTAGGAGGTAAAGGAAAGGTATTTATTAGCAATACTCATTTTGATACTACAAGAGCAAACATTGAATTCTCAGGAGCTGAGGCAGTAGATTGTTTAACTGAAGTTGGAAAAAACTCTGCAACTGAACATCCATTTAAAGGTAACCTTGATATTAAAAAACTAAACGATACAATTAATGACTGGGGTGCAAAAAATGTAGGAGCCGTTATATTAACTGTAACAAATAATAGTGGTGGTGGACAACCTGTAAGTATGAATAATGCAAAAGAAGTTGCTCAAGCATGTAAAGCACATGGTGTACTATTCATCTTGGATGCCTGTAGAATAGCCGAAAACTCTTATTTCATAAAACAAAGAGAAGATGGATTTGAAAACTACACCTATAAGCAAATAGCACAAGAAATGTTTTCTCTAGCAGATGGATGCACCATGAGTGCTAAAAAAGATGCTATGGTAAATATGGGTGGTTTTCTAGCTTTAAATAATGATAAATTAGCAGAAGAATGTACAAACCTTCTTATTATTACTGAAGGGTTTTCAACTTATGGAGGACTTAGCGGAAGAGATATGGAGGCATTAGCAGTAGGGTTTCAAGAAGTTTTTGATGCCGATTATTTGCACTACAGAATTACAAGCATCACATATTTAGGTGATAAATTAAATGCAATGGGCGTCCCTATTATGCTGCCTGTCGGAGGGCATGCAGTTTATATTGATGCTAGAAAGTTTTATTCTCATATCCCTATAAATCAATACCCTGGACAATCTTTAGTATGCGATTTATATGAAAAAGGAGGAATTAGAAGTGTAGAGATTGGTTCTGTTATGTTTGGGAAGTATGATGACAAAGGAGACTTAATTCCAGCAGCAATGGATTTAGTTCGCCTTGCAATACCTAGAAGAGTATATACCCAATCTCATATAGATTATGTGATTGAAATATTTGAGGAACTACTCAAGAACAGACGAAAATCAAAAGGAATCATAATTACAAAAGAAACTGAGTTTCTCCGCCACTTCACTGCACATTTTAAGAGAATAGATTAAAATATTTTTTATTTAAAATTGGGAAGACCACACATAGCACTCCAATAAACAGACATATTCCAGTAATAAAGAACCCTATAAAATAAGGTGATAATAAATTCATAATTTGTTGATGGTGTAATCCTTTAAAAGAGTAATAAGATTTTAACACTCCTATTATTATAAGATTTATCCAAAAGATAAAGAAAGAAACATTCATAATCCAAAATCCTTTTTTTGAAACTTGCATTCCTTTATCTTCTTCCAAAATTATCTTAGAATCGTACAATATATAGAATATAGAGGCCAATAAAATCATACTATTAATTCCTATTGTACTCCCCATGGTATGTGCTACAGTAATGTGTGTGCCATGTGTATAAATATTAAGTGCAGGAACAGACATTATAATAGCTAATACCAGATTACAAATAATCCAAAAATCTGCTGAAATAAGGAATAGATAAGGCAAATAGTACTTTCCTTTTTCAGGGGGTTTAATTGTTTTTTTCCACAACCAAATCATTCGAGCTAAAATAAGTAGTTCAGACATACTAATTGCATATCCTACATATCTGATCCATTTTGCTGTTGGCAAAATATACAGATGATGTGACCATCCTAATATTAAATTAGTAAGCCCTAAAAAGAATAAAAAATAAGCCATTTTACCTATTGAAATACTCTTTCCACTAATTTTATCCATTACATAAAGTGCAGTACCATAAACCAATAAATTCCAGGAACCAACCAAAGATCCATACGATTTCCATTGTACCATTATATCTCTCACAATATTCTCCCTAAAATAAGGGATTAACCATAAATACGATTCTATAAAAGTGAAAAAGAAGAATAAAATTCCAACACTCCACATCCAAATGTAAACTGGAATTCTTGTTTTCATAAAACCCGTATTTTCTGATAAAGAAAAAAGAACATAGTTTAATAAAGTCATAAAGAAATTTACAATCAGAAATAACCAAGAAACAAGAATAGGAATGGATAAATAAGGAGGAAAAGCCCAATACTCTCTACCTCCAAAGGATTTAGTAAAATAAGAATATAAAATTAGGAGTCCTGTAATAACAAAAACTTGAAGATGGAAGTAGGTTAGTTTTTTACTATACATTGGTCGGTTTACAATTTTAGGTAAGTAATAATAAATACCTGCTAATGCAGAAGAAAAGATCCATGCAATGACCATAGACACATGAAGTGGTCTTAACATCTGAAAAGATAAAATACCCGTTAAAGCATTTGGATATATATATTGAAAAGACGCTAAACAACCTAAAAGAACAGCAAATAATAACGAGATCAGTGATAAATAGATAAATAATAATGAAATTTTATTCTTCATTTTTTAGTTTTAGGGGTTATTATACCATACCATTCTGTTTCAAATTCAATAACAGGAGATACACCTGAGCTATCCACAAAAGATAAAAACTCAATAAGAGCAATTATTTCCTTATCTTCTACATTCAGATTAGGCATTTTTAACATTCCATTTTTAATTACTGCTGAAACATAATAGGCACCTTTTTTAGAAATTACATTAGTTAAATCAGTTCCTAAATAACCTCCTAATCCATATAATTGATGACAGGAAATACAATTATATTTTTGGAACACTAATCTTCCTTCATATGCTAAAGGTGTAATTATCTTATTTGCTGCTATAGATTCTGCTTCTTGAGTATAGATAAAAAAGGAATAAATAAAGTAGAATAACAAGAAAATTAGAATAGTTTGCAAACTTCTAAATATGCTCATAGTTTATAGTCGTTTCTTGTGTAAAAATTAATAACTCTATTTTTTATATTCATTATGGTGATAATCTTTTAATTATCCAATTTTTATTTTTAACCGTATAAAGAAATCTATCATGTAATCGGTTTATTCTAGCTTGCCAGAACTCAAATGATGAAGGAATTAATCGATAACCTCCCCAAAATGGAGGGCAAGGAATTGATTTATTTTTATATTTTTCAGTGTATTTAGTAATTTGATTTTCAAAATCTTTTTTAGAAAGAATAACACAACTTTGTTTAGATGCCCATGCTCCAATTTGACTTTTTCTTGGGCGAGTTTTAAAATAGCTCTCCGATTCTTCTACTGACACCTTTTGAATTAGACCATTTATACGTATTTGTCTTTCTATTAATGGCC
>JABGXK010000279.1 GCA_018675825.1 Flavobacteriales bacterium
ATGTTCTATTACTAAATCAGTAGAAAGTTGTTGCTTTTGAAATATAGAATTATTTTCAGACATTAATCCATAATGAAGATATAAAGGTTGTGAGCCTAACTCTAATGATAAAACAGAATGGTATACATCTAACTCGCGCTTCATTCACAAATTCTTTCAAAATCTGTTGGTTTTATTTGGTTAATAGGTAATCCCTAATCAATTTCAAGTTGTTTTCGTAGTCTATCTATATCCATTATAAAATACTTCTTTAGTTATAAAATTAGGTACTGGCGGTTCTAACAAAAGAAGTTCTCCACCTATACAATAAAGTTTAGAAAAAGAACTTTTACCAATTACCTGTAATAATTTTTGGAGAGAACCTCCTGGTTTTTCAAATGTGAAACCGCATAAATATATTTTTTTAAATCCAAAATTTAACATTGTTGCAATGGCTAAAGTACCTGTTGATAAACCTTGGTTATAAGAAAAAAGTTTATCCTCATCAAGTAGAATAACTCTACTTGTATCGGAATATTTTTCATATTCTCTAAAAGTAGTAAAAACTAATTGATCTTCAAATCCTGGAGTTTTTTCCTTTAAAACTTTTTCTAAGATTGGCTCATCTCTAGCAAATATTAAATTAGCATTAGGATAAGATAAATTACAACTTACCGTAAATATATGAGCCGGAACTTTGTCTATAAGCGTTCGTGAAGGGCCACTACCAAAAATTATTGCGTTCAAGCCTTTTTCTCCAAATATTTATCACCAAACATAATAGCTAGTTTTTGTTGTAAACTATCATTAGGGTGTAAATTATCAGGAAAGTACATAGCAGGTTTTTTTGTCATGTAGGTTTTTTTGGTAGTATACATATCCATTACCTCAAGTAAACTTTGTCTATATTTTTTATCTTTAAATACCTCCCACATATCTTCAAAACCCATAATCCAAGTATCAGCTACGTTATCATCAAATAACTCTACAACACTTGGATAAATATCAAAAAATTTATTCTCTTCAATTACGTTGGACATAATTTTAGTTAACCCGCCAAATAGCACAAGTTTATCTTTCCACCGCTCTAAAAGTCTATAAATAGCAACATTTATATCATAGGCAATTTGATGGATATCTCCACAATCCTCTGGCCAATCAGCTAAAGTAATATTATAAGGACCATGCATATTAAATACTCTTAAAGAACAGGTTTTAAAAAATATAATATAATCACATAAATCACCATAAGTTTCGCAGGCTAAAACACTTTCATAGTCATGCCATCCTGGATTTGGATAGTAAATAACGTGGCAATCATAAAGCTTTTCTAAATAAAAAGCCATAGAGTGATAAAGTCTATGAAAAAACTCATCATCAAAAGTTAGTGAGCTATTCCACTCTCCCGCAGCCCAAGAGTCTCCTGTTATTAGTATAATAGGTTTAGAACTTTCTTGTTTTTTACCTTTTACTAATGCACGATTAGTTTGTTTGATTTCTTGAAAATGGTCATCATCCGTAATAAGTTCTCGTCTAACAAAAATCATTCACTGAGCAAACCCCTCAGCTTCTCTCGATTAAAAAAATGTGCCTCTTTAATTTCATCTTTAGATTGGCCTTCATATGCTACTGCGTAATGCTTATCCACTAAATATTTACATAGGCTACCCCAAGAATCTGAAACACTATCATAAATAATAAAATCACCTAATATGCGACCGAATTTTCCTCGTTCATCTTTACTCGTTCGTAGGGTGACAGTCGATCCAATCGGACAGTAACTTTCGACCATTTCTTTTGCGAGCAATCCGAATTTCTTTTCTTCCAAATCCCGTGTGCGAGACTCGGGCGTATCAATCCCAGCCAGTCTAATGCGTTGATTAGATAAAATAATATCGAAACCAAGATCAATATCAACATCAATGGTATCACCATCAACCACTTTAATAACTCTACTTTTGTACTCATACATTCTGACACTCGCATTTTCTTTTATAATCATTTATAGCAGCTTTAATAGCGTCTTCTAAATGATCTACTAGTTTATCACTATATGCCATATTAGTTATTCTCCATACTTCTTTTTTAATTCCATTATTTTATTCCATTGCTTAGAAGTAACTTGAGAATAATTAGAATTATTTTGAAATTTTACACAACCTATAATAAAATCTTTTTCCCAATCCGTCAAAGGTTTTTCCTCAAAAAATTGTCTTAATGTCTTGTTAATTCTTTTTGTCATTGTGTATCCTATAAACATAAGGATCAAGTTTTTTTAATTTTCTTTTTTTATGCCAAAACTTAATTCGAAATACTAGTTCATGCCACCATGTGATCATTGTTATCTTCTCCTGTTGTAGTACATAATGTTATTCTTATATCATCATTTAAATTTAAAACACGATGTTTATTACCAGAACGAATAATATAACTTAGCCCATTCTTATAATAATATTTTTTATCATCAAACTCAATAAAACTATTTTTAGTACTGATTGCAGTAATAATAGATTTATTAAAATCATTATTAATAGAGTCAGTATGCCAATCAATAGAACTTTTTACATCTAATACGGAAATATAAGATGTTTTAATTGTTTTTACTCCTGTATGTTCTTTTAATAGTTTAAACCAATTATATATAGATGGTAATTTTTGTAAAATAGGAGATACATTATAATTAGATATAAGATCAAAACTTTTCCAATCTGGACTATAAGCATATCTCTGTTGAAATAAAGAATTACGACCATTTATATAAATAAATTTTATTTTTTCAATATCAGCGTTAAGTACTGGTAATGGAAGTTGTTTAATATTTTTCATACTGATTTCTTAAAAAGGTGGAAACATTTTGTCATATTCATTTATTCTTAATTTTAATTCAGGAAGAAAAGGAACCGCACTAGTTTCAAAACATTGAGGCTCTTTTCCATCTACAGTAATTAAAATAACAATATTTTTAATTCCCGTTCCAAACATCTCATTATGAGCAACAGCATACCCACAACATTGAATAAAATAATCCTTAATCTGTTTAATATACTTGGTTTTTTTAGAAGTTTTAAAATCTATAATGGATGGTTTACCATTCCATATACCAACCATATCACATCTTCCTGCATACCAGTATCTTTTACTCCATAAAATTTGTTCTTGTCCCCAAATTTCTTCAACACCTGCCTCTGCTATTTTAATTAAATCTTTAGACATTTGAATTACGTCTGAAGATTCTTGTGCTAAATCAGAAAATATATCTTCTCCGTTAAAATATTTTTCAGCGTATTCATGTACTAAAGTTCCTCTATCAGTAGCTTCTTTAGATATTCTAGCAGCCTCTTCCTCTCCTACCCTATCTTTCCAAGCCTGCAACCAAGGATTATTTGCTGTTTTACCTAGAATAGTAGTTATTGAAGGATAATCACCATTTGGAGTATAATAAGTTCTACCCTCCGGTAAGGTTTCAACTTTCATATCATATGTATATTTATATTTTTTATTATGAGGTATATCCATTAAATATCCTTTAACCAAGAACTAGAACCAACTTTTGCATGATCTAGTACGGGCTGGTATTCTTTCATATCTGCATTTATTTTTTTATTACCATCAAATGCGAGAACCCATACACAAGGCATATCATGTATTACTTCACAACCACCATCTTCTCTTACTCCGCCACAAGGTCCATTACGTATACCTTTAGGACAATTCATGGGACAAGACATACCTGTGGAAGATAATATACAATTACCACACATTTGACAGTCAAACAATGTACCTTTTACAGTTTTTTCAACCGAAGTTATAGGAAGATAAGGTAATATAGGTTTTACACATCGTAATAAACTAATAAAACATTTATAAAATTCATGTAAAAATCGTGCGTTTTTTATAGACCATACTCTTCTGCTATACTTCTTAGAATAATTTAACTTCATTTCGAAAATCTTCTACAGAATTAACTATAGGTTTCCCTTTCGCATTTAAACTAGTATTAATAAGTATAGGTTCTCCTTTTGAAGTAGTATGTTGTAATATATTAGTTAAAAAACTATTACTTTTGTTATTCACTAACTGTAGCCTAGCTGTATCATCATGCGTTTTAAATTTATCAGTTTCAGTATACGCGATAAATAACATATCATAAGAAGGTTGATATATATTAAAGAAGTCTTCAGCTACAGAATCTAAACAAATAGGGGCATAAGGACGCCAGTTATCATTAACTCTCTTTTTTATATTATTTAACTTTGAAATATTTACTTCAGTTGGTAAACATAATAAACTTCTATTACCTAAAGCTCTTGGTCCAAACTCTGCTCTACCGTTAATAACAGGTACTATTTCGTTTTGTAAAATTTTAAAAGCTATTTCTTCAGGATTCTGATATAAAGAATCCTCGTATCCTAAAAACGGGCCTTCCCAAAGAGGTCTTTCTATTAAAGCAGCAGCTCCTAAAGCGCAACCTGCATCACCTGCCGCAGGTTGTATAGCAATATCATTAAAATTACTAAATTGAGAAAGATGTGTGTTTGCAACACAATTTAAAGCTACACCTCCTGAGTATGCAAGTTTGTATAAACCTGTTTCTTTTTGTAGCCATGCAGCTAAGTTAAGTAAACATTCTTGTAAGATACTTTGAGCACTAGCAGCAATATCCCAATCAAGAGGACCTGTACCTATTCCTCTCCTTAAATCTTCTAAAATATCATAATTTCCAAACTCTGTTCTGATTAATTTTTCTTTTGCATAAGAAACCCATTTAGAATCACCATATGCAGCCGCTGACATAACTTTTTCTTCATCCATAAGAGGGGTGAAACCAAGAAATCTTGTAATCGTAGAATAAAATAAACCTAAACTATTTGGATACTCAAAACGTTTAAGCCAAGTAATTTTTCTATCTTTATATATTCCTAAACTAGTAGCGTATTTTCCCCCTACAGAGTCAACTACCATGACAGCACACTCTTCCCAATCGGTAGTTAAAATAGCACTCATAGCATGTGAATCATGATGCTCAACAAATTCAATTGTATACTTACCTGGAAGACTTTTTTTAATATCTCTTTTTATAGATTGTCTATCTTTAAAGTTTCTATGCTCATAAAAAACAACAGTATCAACAGGTTCTTGTTGTTGTCTCATCCATCTTAAAGTTCTCTCTGGAAATCTATTGTCATACTTAACTCTAGAAAATCGTTCTTCATGAGAGGCTGAATGAATATATCTATCTTTAATATATGCAGCCGCTGAATCATGATGATATGCGCTAATTCCTATTATATTCATTAAAATACCTTTTATATATAGATTTTAATCTTTTTTTATTCATGTTTTTATAGTTAGGATTATCAATAAAAGTAACTATTGCCCAACGCCTATTATCTACAATAGGCTGTATTCTATGAACCATAAAACAAGGGAATACAACTGTTTTTCCTGGTTCAGGATATATTCTAG
>JABGXK010000280.1 GCA_018675825.1 Flavobacteriales bacterium
GCCTTACCATTCTTTCTTCCATCTTTAAATTGTATTTCAAAAAGCATGATATCATCCTCATAATGACAACTCAAGCCAGTAAACAAACTATCATTAAGAAAATATCTTTGACTACCATCAACTTTTAAGTTTTCAGGAAAAACTCTTAAAATATCAACTGGACCATAAGAAAATGTATTATTTAAAATTTCTTGTTCAGTATACTCAGAATCATTACTATTAGAGTCAACAACAATTTGTGAAGAAATCTCTTTATTATTTTCTTTCAAATTATCATTATTATTCTGATTACATGACATGTAAAAAAAACTTACAAAAACAATTACAGAAATATTTTTTATCATTTTAAATTATGGTTTTAATTAAAAAAATTTATTACAAAATTAACTTTTTATTAAATAATGATTCTTTTATCTACTTTTCCATTATCATAGATGTAAAGTAAGGGTTGATTGTTTTTGGTTAGATTTTTTTAGTTTTTTAATTAACAATAAATTCTTTTGTTATAACATTATCATCAACAATTAAAGAAATAAAATACAGGCCAGCTTTTAATTCACTAACATTTATTTCCTCAATAATATTCAAAGAAGAATAATTATTGTTAATTCTAGATTGAGAAACTATTGCGCCAAGCTCATTATATATTAACCATCCATAATCTTGTGATGTGTTTAAATTAAAAGAAAGATTTAATTTATCATTAGTTGGATTAGGAAAAATATTCATTTCCAAATTATCTACTAAATTATCATCTGAAGATAGTAATACGTTAGGAGATGTTAAATTTATTTGATAAATACCATTTCCAAAAGTTGCTATCACTAATAATCCGTCTGATGATCTATACTTGATATCCTCAACAATAGTTGCACCAAATTCTTGAGCACCAATTTGTTGCCAAACAGTATTTTCTCCAGCTAACTCCCTTGTTCCAAAAAGACCGACAGTAGTTCCTACAAGATAAAGAGTGTCATTATCAAATGGAATTATAGCAGCAGTACGACAAGAAGGCCCATTTCCAGATCCAGAAGGGTTTTGTTCTAAATTACCAGCAATTTTACTCCATGATTGTCCACCATCTAAACTATGAAATAAGGAATAAACACTATAATTTGAATACACACAAATAATCTCATCAGCATTAGAGGGATTAATAGCAATATCATGAGTATATGAATTTGTGCCAGTCGGAGGACCTGCTAATATGTTTTTACTAGGATCTCCAATATGCGCATCATCAATTCTAAACATATATTTTGATGTAGTTCCATAGTAAACAATATTTGGTGGATTTACAGAAGTAGAAATTATTGAAATTTGCATTTGGGTTTGTAGAGAATCACTAAAATAATCCCAGCCAAAATCAGATTTTGAGTTTGAATTATTATACGGAATACTACTTAAAGAGTTATGTCTCCAAAGTTTATTTTTTTCTCCCCAATAAATAATGTTATCACTATTCTCATCCATAGCTAAAGGATTTTTCCACATATATTTTGTGCTATCACAAGAAGATGGATCCATTCTCTGAAAAGCCATTTGAGCTCCAGTATTATCTAATTTCATCTTATAAAGTTCTCCGTTTTGTATTGACATATAAAAATCTTCCTCATTATCTGCAATTCCTGCTAACATTCCATCTCCATTATAAGGCATTTCCCATGAAGCGTTAGAATTTGAAGAAAAAGTAACTCTATTTCCATTATCTTGCAAACCAGCATGCATGACTGTTGAATTTGGAACTTTACTTATTGTAGCTGTATATAATTGAGTAGTATTATATCCATTATTGAGTGAGATCCAGTCAACTGTATCTTTGAAAACATTTAATGTCTTATAGACTCCCCCATCATTTCCATTTATCATCACATCATCATTAGATGGTAGATATACAATCTCATGCTGATCGGGATGATGATTTTCATAAGACCCCCAATTTTGATGACCTGATTCTGAACCAGCCATATATCCCCCAATTATAGAAGTATTGTTTGGTGAAGTGAATCCATCAGTAGAACGCCATAAATTAGTACCACCTAATATTATAAGATTTGTATCAGTTGGGTGAACACTTACCAAAAGATCATAAGATCCTTGAGCATTAAAATTATCAAAAGGAGCAGGATTATTTGCCGGAATACTTTGAGAAAGATCGGTCCATTGACCACCTGCTCCTGAACCGTCTCCAGATAGATATTCATATTTCCATAATGATGTCCAGGTACTTCCACCAAAGAAAGTTTGAGAGAACTGTCCATAACCAGTAGTTTCAGCAGCAATAAAATATACTACATTTTCATTTGAAGGATTAATTCCTATCTCCACCCTACTGTATGCTGGAGAAAATGCTGGAGGAATAATATTTTTCCAAGTTTGTCCATCTGCTGATCTCCAGATTCCTTTATCAACACAATTACTAGAAATAGTTGCATATACTGTACCAGTTGTTGTTACTTCCACATCTGTATATTGATAATAATAAGTATTTGGCCCTCCTAATTGTTTAATCCAATTTATTCCTCCATCCTCTGTTTTATAGATATCACCTCTTGTAGCAGCATATACAACATCTAAACTATCATTACTTGGATCAGTCTTTAGACTAAATAAAAAATCAAAATCTCCATCCAGTAATGTAGGTGTATTTGAAGTTGTTATAGGAAGCGAATCCCAGGATAATCCACCATCAATAGATTTCCATATACCATTTCCATAGATAGATATATCTCCTAAATAAGAACCCCTATTCTCTCCGCTACCAAAATACCAGATATTTTCTTTCCCACTTCGCCTATCTTGTGTTAAACAACTAATTCTATGCTCTTGAGATGGGTCAGTTGTCATATTCCAAGATTGACCTCCATCAGATGAGCGAAACATACCTCCTGAGGCTCCACCAGCTAAAATTGTATTTTCATCCAAAACATCTAAACACATAGCTCTAGTTCTTCCACCAACATTATAGGGGCCTCTACTTACCCAATTATTCTTAGAGAAAGTAGTGGATTTTGGAAGAGTCTTAGAAAAGATTAATTCCTTTTGTCTCATATTCCTTGGAATCTTCCCAGTTATGGGATCTGCTAGACGTTGATTCTCCCATTCTACCCTTTCGACAGGGTTTACAGATGGGGAAAATGTAGAATTAACTTTTTTATTCTGACAAGAGAAAAAAAATATAAGACAGATTATTATAAACGTATAAATAAATTTCATAGAATTTTTTTATGTACAAATATCATTTTATTTGATATATAAAAATCATTACGAAAAGTGTAAATTTGCATTCAATCTCTTTTTTAACATATGCAAGACACTACAATTTATAAGCCAAAAAATAAAGTTAGAATAGTTACAGCTGCTAGTCTTTTTGATGGTCATGATGCTGCAATTAATATTATGAGAAGAATAATTCAGTTTACTGGATGTGAAGTAATACATTTAGGTCATGATAGAAGTGTTGAGGAAGTAGTAAATTGTGCTATTGAAGAGGATGCAAACTCAATAGCAATAACCTCTTATCAAGGAGGACATATTGAATATTTAAAGTATATGTTTGATCTACTAAAAGAAAAAAATGCAGATCATATTAAAATATTTGCTGGAGGAGGGGGAACAATTCTTCCAAGTGAAATTAAAGAGTTAGAAGCTTACGGTATCACAAAAATATATCATCCAGATGATGGACGAAAAATGGGTTTACAAGGTATGATTAATGATCTAGTTAAACAATCAGATTTCACTTTAGGGAAAAAAATAAAAACTGATAATCTAATAGAAAAACTGAATAAAAAGGATACCAATACAATAGCTAGACTAATAACTGCCGTAGAAAATTATCCAAAACTTCACGTTGAAACATTATCATTAATTAAACAAGAAGCTAAAAAATCAGAGACTCCAGTATTAGGCATTACAGGAACAGGAGGTGCAGGGAAATCCTCTTTAGTTGATGAGTTAGTTAGAAGATTTATTTTAGATTTTTCAAATAAAGAAATTGCTATAATTTCAGTAGATCCTTCTAAAAGAAAAACCGGTGGTGCATTATTAGGTGATAGAATAAGAATGAATTCTATCAAATCTGATAGAGTTTATATGCGCTCTTTAGCTACTAGACAAGCAAACCTGGCACTATCAGCTCATGTAAATGATGCTATAACAATACTAAAAGCATCAAAATATGATTTAATTATACTTGAAACTTCAGGAATTGGTCAATCTGACACAGAAATTCTTGAACATTCAGATATTTCATTATATGTTATGACTCCAGAGTACGGAGCAGCAACTCAACTTGAGAAAATTGACATGTTAGACTTTGCAGATTTAATTTCAATAAATAAATTTGACAAAAATGGAAGCCTAGATGCTCTAAGAGATGTTCAAAAACAATACCAAAGAAATAATCAAAGATTTGATGAGCCTACTAACTCAATGCCTGTATATGGGACAATAGCATCTCAATTTAATGATCCTGGCACAAATACTCTTTATACTGCGGTAATGAGAGAATTTAAAGATAAAAAGATTGGTAACTTTAATTCATCATTTGAAATTACAGATGAAATGTCAGAAAAGATATTTGTGATTCCATCTAAAAGAATAAGATATCTTTCAGAAATAGCTGAAAACAATAGAGCTTATGATAAGTGGGTACTTGAACAAAAAAAAATTGCTCAAAAACTATACTCTATAAATACTTCTTTAA
>JABGXK010000281.1 GCA_018675825.1 Flavobacteriales bacterium
CTCGCCTCACACCATCCAATTACTATTGGGAGTTGGCGTTTTCCAATTGTTTCATTAAGAAGAAGTACATAAGCATTATTTTGTGAATCACTTTCTCGTATTGCAGTAATATTTAGTTGAATTAAATCCAAAATTAGTTGTCTTTCAGATTTTTAAACTCTTCAATTAATTTTGGAACTACTTCGAATGCATCACCTATGATACCATAATCTGCTGCTTTAAAAAAGGGAGCTTCAGGGTCAGTATTAATTACTACCATTACTTTGGAAGAATTAACACCTGCAAGATGTTGGATTGCACCAGATATTCCAATTGCAATATAGAGATTTGGTGCAATTGCTTTTCCTGTTTGACCTACGTGCTCTGAATGAGGTCGCCACCCTATGTCTGATACTGGTTTTGAACATGCCGTTGCGGCTCCTAAAATTTCTGCAAGCTCTTCTACCATTCCCCAATTCTCGGGAGCTTTTAATCCTCTACCAGCAGAGACAACAATTTCTGCTTCAGATAAAGAGATTTTCCCTTTATTAATATCTTTTCCTAAGATAATAATTTCTGAATCAATTTTTTGATCTTTAACTTCAATTACAACATCAACTGAATCATTTTTAATCTCAAATGCATTTGGTGATAACGAAAGAATTCCAATTTTAGATTTTAAGCGTACAGTCTCTATTGCTTTAGATGAAAAGGATTGTTTTTTAACACAGATATCAGATGAGTTTGTTATATATGAGATAACATTTGTAACCAGTCCTGCTTTGAGTTTTGAAGAGATTCTAGATGCAATAATTTTAGCATTAAAGGTATTTGAAAAAATTATTAGTTGCGACTCTTCAACTTCTTGTTGTAATATTGATGCTACTGCCTTACCATCGCTTTTTATTATATTAGGATATGAAACAACTTTGTTAGCACCAAATTCTCCAAGTCTTTCCAGTTCATTATTATCTATTATACCACATGTTACTGCTTTAACATCTGTTTGAAATAAACTTGAGGTTTTTTTTGCATATGAAATAGCCTCTAATGTATTTTTTCTAAACTTTCCTTCCCAGCTTTCTGCGTATACTAAAATTGACATATTTTATTTTCTTTATTGTTATATAACTTTTGCAATATTATGAAGCTCATTTACTAGTTCACGTACATTATCTGAAGAAATTATTTTACATTCCCCTTTTTGAACTGGTTTTTCAAATAACACAGATTCTGTAAGAGTACTGGTTTGATTTGGCTCAATTACTTCTAAAGGTTTTGATCTTGATGTCATGATCCCTCTCATATTTGGAATTCTCAGTTCACTCTCTTCAACTAATCCTTTTTGTCCGCCAATAATAATCGGAAGGTTAATTTTAAGTGTTTCTATACCTCCATCAATCTCTCTTTTTAATTCAGCACTATTACCATCAGTACTCAACCCATTGCAGGCGTTTATAAATGGTATTTCTAAAATATCAGAGATGATACCTGGAACTGCCCCTCCATTATAATCGCTAGACTCTTTTCCAGCAATAATTAAATCAAATGGATTTTCTTTAATATAATTAGCTATTTCTCTTGCTGTTGAATAGCTATCCAAAGCTTTAAGGTTTACTCTAATAGCATTGTCTGCTCCTATTGCTAGAGCTTTCCTTATTACTGGCTCTGTAGTTGCATCACCTACAGTGATAACTGTAACAGTTGCTTGTAACTGCTCTTTTAGCATTACAGCTTTTGTTAATCCAAATTCGTCATACGGATTAATTACAAACTGTATTCCATTAGTATCAAATTTGCTATTGTTATCAGTAAAGTTTATCTTTGAAGTTGTATCAGGAACACTACTTATACAAACTAATATTTTCATTTTATTTCTTATAAATTTATAAAACAAAGCTAATTAAATCCATTAAGATATATTACATTTTTGAATAAAAAAAAATCAATTATCTAGATTAGTACTCTTAAATTATTTTATAGAATTAAATGGTTTTTTAAACAAAAATATTACTTTTGCAATCGATTAAAAAAAACTTAAAATAAAACACAATGGAAATTATCATAAAATTTTTACCTTTTTTTGGAATATTAGCATTAGGATTTGTCTTTTGGAAAAACGCATGGGTTTCAAAACAAGATCAGGGTAATGAAAAAATGACTCGGATAGCTAAAAATATTTCAGATGGAGCAATGTCATTTCTTAAAGCTGAATATAAAGTACTAGCTGTATTTGTAGTTTCTGTAGCAGTATTATTATATTTTAAAGGTGTGAATGATGCTACATCCAGTGGTTTTGTTGCCTTATCTTTTGTAGTGGGAGCTATTTGTTCAGCTTTAGCAGGTTTTGTTGGTATGA
>JABGXK010000282.1 GCA_018675825.1 Flavobacteriales bacterium
AGATGTGGCTACACATATTTTATCAATATTTTGGCATACCCCAATAGAAAGACTAATCCATTCTAAAATTGGCTTATTGTTTATTTTTCTTAATACCTTTCCATAAAGTCTTTTAGAGTCATAACGACACAGAATAATTACACCTACTCTATTAGTCATAAAATTATTTGATTATTTTATGAGATATAATTTCAACTATTATAGTTGTACTTGTCATTTTTACAATTTCATCTTCATGAAAATCGATGCCAAACTCTTGTTCAAGTGAAATAATTAAATGCAAATGATTTAAAGAATCCCAATTCTTCACATAACCCATCCTGCTTTTTTCATTAACTTCATCCTTTTGTAATAGAAAAGTTTCTGTAATAATGCCTATTACTTTATTAGTAATACTTTTAGCATCCATAATTATACTTTAAGTTTTTTAAATAAATTCTTCAATAGCTATAATAATATCAGAAAGGAAATTGTTTGCCATCGTTGCATTTATAAACGAATGATCAAATGATATACCTAGATTAATGACCTTTTCAATTTTTACTTCTTCATTAATTAAACTAAGTTTTTCAGTAATACTTGGTAATGCTAAGACTGCACTTTGTTTAGGATGAATAATTGGAACAAAACTTTTGATAGCTGTATGATCTAGTGCAGATATAGTAAATGTTCCATCAGTATAATCTTTTATCTTTGATTTATTTTTTAATAACTCTTTTCTTATTCTAAACAATTCTTTTACAATCTGATCTGGCAATAAAAAGTCTGAATTACGAACTATAGGTAGAGATAAGTCATTATCATTACTTATGACAATCCCAATATTTATATCTTTATAAATAAATATATCATTATTATATCTGTAAGAATTAAAGAATTTATTAGTTTTTAAAGCGTTTGCTGTGGCATATGTAATTATTCCTAGAAGAGAAACAAAATTTGCAGATTCTTTCTGTAGCAAAGATATAACTTGTAAAAGTTTTGTGACATTAAATTCTATTTCTACATATGAATGCGGAATTTCAGATTTACTCGCAATCATCAAATCTTTACCTAATTGCTTATTACCTTTTAAAGTTAATATTTCTTGGTAAGAATCATCATTTGGTTTTATAAGATCTAAGATATCTTTTTCTTTAATAATCCCTTTTTTATTAATCTTATTAATATCAATTTTATATTTTTTAATTGCGGCTTCAGCTTTTTTAGTCAATTTGGGTGATTTATCATTTTTTTCAACATCTGATTCATTATTAAGATCATCTATAATTTGATTAAGCACCTTTAAATCATCACTTACTAATGCAATTTTGTCTCCTACTTTTACTTCATCATCTATATCACATAAAAAATAAATAAAACCACTATAATCAGATGGTATTTCAAATGTTGCCTTAGTAGATTCAATTGTAGCAATAATATCTCCTTCATTTATACTTGAATAATTCTTGCAATTAATATCAATTACTAAGGCTTTATCATCATTTGCATCAAGTTGAGGTGTTAATATATAGTTTTTATTTTTTTTCATTAATTTATAATATTTTTAAGATGGCTTTTTTTATATCAGATTTCTGAGGTAATATTTTGTCTTCTAACTTTCTACTACTTGCTATAGGGAATTCTTTAGATCCTACTATTACAGGTTTTGCTTTAAGAGAATCAAATAATTCATCATTAAGATTGCTTGTAATCATTGATCCCCAGCCACATATTGATATTCCTTCTTCAACAATTACTAATTTTCCACAAGAAATTATTGATTCATGAAAATCACTAAATGGAACTGGCTTTACCAATGATGGAATAATTATCTCGATAATTATCTCTTCTTCAATAAATAAATCACGAGCGACTTCGAAACAAATGTTAGACATCCCTCCATAAGTTAGCAATACAATATCTGGTCTAGTTTGCCTATCAAATACTAAAGATAAAGTAACAAACTCAGTATTATTATTTATAATTGATATATTATAATCATCAACTTGTTCTTTTAAAATTATTTCATTCGGATAAGAGATTTTATTCTCGATAAATAAATTTAATTCTTTCATTTTATAAAATGTATCTTTTAGTATTTGACCTGGATCATGAAAAATACTAGGAGATATTATTTTGATATTAGGGATGTTAAAAAATAATGATTCAAGTGTTTGACTATGAGTTGGTCCGTACCCTCTTCTACCTCCCATTGGTGTTCGAATTATCATTGGCAAGTCAAAATTACTTCCATACATCCAAGGAAATTTTGAAGCTCCATTAATTATTTGATCAGCACATAATGTAATAAAATCACCAAACATTATCTCAACTATTGGTTTAAAACCATTTAATGAAAGACCAATTCCTAAACCGACTATACTTGACTCACTTATTGGACTAGAGATTACCCTATGTCCATATTTACTTGAAAGACCCTTTGTTACTTTAAAGGCACCCCCATAAGGATCTTTAATATCTTCACCTATTATGACAGCATTTTGGTTATCTGACATAATTTGATCTAAAGCTAAATTCAAAGATTCTAAATAACGCATAATTAATTAATATAAATTAAAGGAATTTTCCATTTTATTTACTTTATCTAATGCTTTACTTAATAGTATAGAAATTTCTTTCTCAATTTTTTCTTGAGTTATTAAATCAATCTTTTTTTTAAGAACTGTAATTGGATCTTTTTCTTTAATTTTATTCAATATTTCACTTGATCTTTCATCGTCTCCCTTACTATGTGGGCCTAATCTTTCATTATGGATTATATCAATTCTTGGTTCATTTAATAATTTTATAGATTTAATTAATTTTTTGTATCTATGATATAAAAATTCTGCATCAGTAGTTTCATTTTCTTCAACTCTAATCGAAAACCCTGCAAGTCTATCTATAATTTTTCCAGCAAAATTATCTTTAATTGGCGTTGATTGAGCATATTGATTATTTTCTACAACGATTAGAATTGGTATTTTGTATAAGGAAATCATATTTAAAGTCTCATATATAATTCCCTCGCCTAAAGTCCCATCTCCAATAAAAATAACAGTAAGGTTAGAACTATTTTTCCATTTTTCTGCTAAAGCTATACCTGCTGAAACTGGGAACATATTTCCTTGGACACCATTGGAATAAAAACCTTTAGAATATAAGTGCTGACTCCCTCCTCGACCTTTACATACACCGTTCTTTTTGCCGAGTATTTCTGATAATAATCCAACAACATCCCCTGTTTTTGATAGATAATGACCATGGCAACGATGATTACTTATAACAATATCATTTGGTCCCAAATTTTCAATTAACGAAACTCCTGTTGCTTCTTGCCCTATATAAGTGTGTGTAGTTCCACTAAGCTTTCCTTTTTCAAATAAACTAAATAATAATTCTTCAAATTTTCTTATCAATAAAATTTTATAGTATAAAGTATCTAATAATTTCATTTTTCGGTTCTATATGACATTACACGACCGGGATTCCCAACAACTATTGCATTTTCAGGTATCTCTCCTGATACTACTGCATTTGCACTAATTACTGCTCCTCTACCTATTTCTGCTCCAGCTAATATTTTAACTCCAGTACCTACCCAAACATCATCATGAATTCTGATTGGTTTAGCTTCTAATTTTTGCTGATTTATAAGTTTGTCTTTTATAATACCATGATTCGCATCAACTAAATATGCAAATGGTGAAATCATACAATCCGCACCAATTTCAATTCTAAAAGAACTGAATAACATGCTATAATAACCTATTGTTGTATTCTCCCCAATTTTAATTACAGAATCTGAATTTGTTGGACAAAGTTTTG
>JABGXK010000283.1 GCA_018675825.1 Flavobacteriales bacterium
TAGATGGATTAAGTATAACCACATCTAGCCCCTCATTACTAGCTCTCCAAACTTCTTGTTCAGCAAAATATTTACTAATTGCGTAATTACTTTCTTTATTACTCATCTTAAAAATACAATCCTCATCTACTTTGTGATTTACTAAATCCCTACCTAATGTTGCAACTGCACTGATATATATACATTTCTTAATGTTTAATTCAAGAGCAACATTCATAATATTTGCAGTGCCTTCGATATTAGTTTTTTTTAAATTATTAATATCATATCTATAAAAAGAAACCAATGCCGCTGCATGAATGACCATATCACAAGAAGCCATATATTCTTCTAATAAAGGAACATTGTTAATATCTCCATCACACCAATCAATCTTATTAAATAGATGACTTGTATTGTAGTATTTAAATACTTTCTTACAAATATTTAAAGTGCTTTTTTTTCTTTTAAGGGCTCTAACTGATATATTTTCTTTACATAACATCAATAATATATGAGAGCCTACCAATCCTGTTCCTCCAGTTAAAAAAATCATATTAACAAAAATACACATAAGACCTGAATGTATTAATTATAATTATATATATATATTGGTTATTTTTGAAAAAAAAGAACTGATGAACTTTGTGCAAGAATTAAAATGGAGAGGTATGATACAAGACATCATGCCTGGTACAGAAAAACAATTTGAAAAGGAATTAACATCAGCATATATAGGTTTTGACCCTACAGCAGATTCTCTGCATATAGGTAGTTTAGTTCAGATAATGATCCTTGTACATCTCCAGAAATCTGGCCATAAACCTTTTGCTTTAGTAGGCGGAGCTACTGGAATGGTGGGAGATCCATCAGGAAAATCAAAAGAAAGAAACCTACTTGACAAAAAAACACTAGATCACAATCTAGAATGTATGAAAAATCAATTAGAAAAGTTTCTAAATTTTAACTGCGGTGACAAATCAGCTGTCGTAATTAATAATCATGATTGGTTTAAGGATCTTAATTTTCTAGATTTTATTCGTGATATTGGGAAGCATATATCAATTAACTATATGTTAGCGAAAGATTCTGTAAAATCTAGACTAGAAACAGGTATGAGTTTTACAGAATTTACATATCAACTAGTTCAAGGGTATGATTTCTACTGGCTATGGAAAAACAAGAAATGTATGGTGCAACTTGGTGGATCTGATCAGTGGGGTAATATTGTAACAGGAACAGAGTTAATACGAAGGAAAGAAGGAGGAGAGGCATTTGCGATTACCACACCATTAATTAAGAAAGCTGATGGAGGAAAGTTTGGAAAAACTGAAGAGGGTAATGTATGGCTAGATAAAAAGAAAACTTCAACATATAAATTTTATCAATTCTGGCTAAATTCTTCAGATGAAGATGCTAAAAACTATATTAAAATATTTACGCTTAAAACCGAAGATGAAATTAATGATATTATTAATGAACATAATGAGGCTCCAAGTTTAAGAATACTACAAAAAAAAATAGCTGAAGACATCACAATTAGGGTACATAGTAAGTTAGATTTAGATATGGCCCTAAAGGCTTCTGCAATCTTATTTGGAAAATCTACAGAAAAAGATCTTAAAGGTATAGATGAGGATACATTCTTATCTGTATTTGAAGGAGTACCTCAATTTAATATTACTAAAACAGATTTATGTTCAGGCCTGTTAGATTTACTTGCTGAAAAAACATCAATATTTCAAAGTAAAGGTGAAGCAAGAAGAATGATTAATTCAAATGCAATAAGTATTAATAAGGAAAAAATTACAGAAGATTTTAAATTATCAGAAAATAATTTAATAAGTAAAAAATATATTGTACTACAAAAAGGTAAAAAAAATTACTTCTTAATTATTGTCTCATAAGATTGTCTAATACACTAGCAAACTCTTTACTTCTTTGGCTCCCAAAAAGTATACTTTTTTTACTGTTTTTTAAATATATTTTTACTCCTTTATTTCCACTTACATTATACGCCTTCCCTTTAAAACCATAACGAATACCCCAACCTCCGTAATCCCTTATTGGAGAGTAGGTTATTTCTTCAAATCTATCTATCTCATCTAATTTAATTGAATAAACTTTCCTATGCAAAGGGAAAAACTGGTAGTGAATTCCTGATTTAGATATCTTAACATTTAGAGATAGTATATATAAGAAAACCATAGGTAACATTGAAGCTAGTAATATACCTAAATTAACTTTAGCTGTTATTAATGAGACTATTAACGATATTATAAGTATTCCCCATACCCAAATTTGATGAAATTTTTGTTTTTCAATAAAAACTAATTCTTTCATTTTAATAATTTATATGCTTGATTAATATCTAAAGTAGGCATCTGACAAACTTTATTCTCACAAACATAAATCATTGTTTGGTCTTTTACAAATCTATTTTCTAATAACGATAATTGACTTTCTTGAGAACCACCTATTAATATTTTATTTGGGCAATAACTTTGATGGATTAACAGCGCATTCTCATGTGCTTTTTCTCCAACAATAGCAACTTCATAATAAGGGTGTATTATTTTTAACATTAAGTTAGCATAGTTAGCATAACCTGAAGCGTAAGAACTCATTTTCGGTTTTACATTATTTAGTATTGTTATGGCCATTTTTTTATAATAATTATTATCTAAAATAATTGCTA
>JABGXK010000284.1 GCA_018675825.1 Flavobacteriales bacterium
AAGAAAGGAGAATCTGTAAGAGCAGTTATAAAAGAGGTTAATATTAAAAATAATAAAGCTAATATTATTTTATCTAGAATTTCTCCAGAATTTATTGAACGTTTATTTGAAATGGAAGTTCCTGAAGTTTTTGATGGTGTTATTACAATTAAAAATGTTGTAAGAATACCAGGAGAGCGAGCAAAAGTTTGCGTTGAATCGTATGATGATAGGATTGATCCTGTTGGTGCTTGCGTAGGAATGAAAGGCTCTAGAATACACGGAATAGTTAGAGAGTTAAGAAATGAGAATATTGATGTTGTTAATTTTACTGAAAATATTCAATTATTAATTACTAGAGCGTTAAGCCCTGCAAAGATTACTTCTGTGACTGTTAACGATGAAACTGGTAGAGCAAAAGTGATTATGAATGCAGATCAAGTCTCATTAGCTATTGGTAGAGGAGGAAACAATATTGGATTAGCAGGAAGGTTAACTGGATATGAAATAGATGTTTTTAGAGATGCAGAAAGTTTTGAAGATGATGTGGCTATTGATGAATTTGTTGATGAAATTGAAGGTTGGGTCTTAGATGCCTTAAAAGCTATTGGATGTGATAGTGCGAAAAGTGTTTTAGCAATTGAAGCTGATGATTTAGTTACTAGAACTGACCTAGAAAAAGAAACTGTAGAAGAAGTTTTAAATATATTTAGATCAGAATTTGAAGATTAAAAAATAAATTTATATATGTCTGAAAAAAAAAGTGTGAGATTAAGTAAATTAGTTAGAGAGTTTAATGTAAAAATTGATCGTGTACTAGACTTTCTTAGTAAAAAAGGTTTTAGTGGGTTAAATCCCAATTCAAAAATCTCTCATGATCTATACATGCAGTTACTTGAAGAATTTGATTCTTCAAAGGCAGCTAAGATATCGGCACAGTTACTTGCAAAAGAACAAGAGCTTAAAAAAGCTGAAGAAATAATAAAACAAGAAGAAGAAGCCCAAGAGAAAGAGAAAGAGAAAGAGAAAGAGAAAAAGAAAGAGGAAGAGAAAGAGAAAGAGAAAGAGAAAGAGAAAACTAGTGCTATACAGTTTAAAAAAGATATAGTAGAGACTGATAATAAAAAATCCGAGAATAAAATACAGGAATCTATTGTAAAAGATAATAAAAAATCTACTAAAGAGGTTACTAAAAGTATAATTGAATCTGATAATGATCAAATTATTAAAGCCAAATTTACTAAAATTAAAGGATTAACATCTACTGGAGAAAAAATTGATTTATCTAAATTTGACAAACCTAAGGTTGCGGTACAAAATATTTCAGATGATAAAAAGAAAAGAAAAAGAATTATAAAGAAAAAGGTAGATCCTAAGCAATTTAATAAAACAAAAAGAATTAAGCCTAAAACTGTAGATGTTTCTCCAGAGGAAACACAAAAGAGAGTTAGAGAAACCCTCGCTAAACTTCAGAGTAGTGGTAAAAAATCTTCTGTAAAAAATAGAAAAGGAAAAAGAGATGCACATAAAGCTGTTTTAAGTCAAGAACTAGAAGAGCAGGTTCAGTCAAATCAGGTTATTAAAATTACTGAATTTGCTACAGCAAATGAACTGGCTGCTTTGATGAATATTAGTGTAACAGAAATTATCACTTCGTGCATGGGTTTAGGTATAATGATAAGCATGAATCAACGTTTAGATGCTGAAACTATAGAGATGTTAATTGAAGATTTTGGTCTTAAAGTTGAATTTGTAACAGCAGATATACAGGAAGATGTTGAAGAGGTTATTGATAAAGCAGATGATTTAGTATCACGAGCTCCAATAGTAACTATTATGGGACACGTTGATCATGGTAAGACATCTTTAATGGATTTTATTCGTAATAGTAATGTTATTGCTGGAGAATCTGGAGGTATAACTCAGCATATTGGAGCTTATGAAGTAACATTGAAGGATGGTCAGCATATCTCATTTTTAGATACACCTGGACATGCTGCATTTACTGCTATGCGAGCTAGGGGAGCTAAAGTAACAGATATAGTTATAATAGTTGTAGCGGCTGATGATAAGGTAATGCCACAGACTAAAGAAGCTATTAGTCATGCTCAAGCTGCTGGCGTTCCTATTATTTTTGCAATTAATAAGATTGATTTATCATCTTCTGATCCAGAAAAGATTAAGGGTGAGCTTGCTGAAATAAATATGTTAGTTGAAGATTGGGGAGGCAAGTATCAATCACATGATATCTCCGCTAAGGAAGGCACAGGAGTTCAAGAATTATTAGAGAAAGTATTATTAGAGTCTGAAATGTTGGTATTAAAAGCAAATCCAAATAGAAATGCTCAAGGAACAGTAGTTGAGGCATCTCTTGACAAAGGTAAAGGTTTCCTGTCTACTATTTTAGTCCAAAAAGGAACTTTAAGAGTCGGTGATTATGTTATAGCAGGAAGATGTTCAGGAAAAGTTAAAGCATTACTGGATGAAAGAGGAAACAAAAGAGAATTAGCTGGACCTTCTTCACCTGTAGTTCTATTAGGTTTAGATGGGGCGCCAACTGCTGGAGACGAATTTTTTGTAATGAGTAGTGAACAAGAAGCAAAAAAGATTGCTGCTAAAAGAATGCAGTTAGAGAGAGAACAAAGTGTAAGAACACAAAAACACCTTACTTTAGATGAGATAGGAAGACGGATTGCACTAGGAGAATTTCAAGAGGTTAATATTATAGTAAAAGGTGATGTTGATGGCTCTATTGAAGCGCTTTCAGATTCTTTAGAAGGTTTATCTAATGAAGAGATAAAAGTTAATATTATTCAAAAGGCTGTTGGGCAAATTTCTGAATCTGATGTTATGCTTGCTGCTGCTTCACAAGCAATTATTATAGGTTTTCAAGTTAGGCCATCACTTCAAGCAAGAAAATTAGCAGAGAATGAGAAGATTGATATAAGACTTTATTCTATTATATATAAAGCTATTGAGGATCTAAAATTAGCAATGGAAGGAATGCTTTCTCCTGATCTTGAAGAAAAAATTATTTGTAATATAGAGGTTCGTGATATTTTTAAAATCTCTAAGGTTGGAACTATTGCTGGATGTATGGTTATTGACGGTAAATTATCAAGAAAAAATAAAGTAAGATTAATTAGAGATGGTGTTGTTGTTTACTCCGGGGATCTATCTTCTTTAAAGAGATTTAAAGAGGATGTTAATGAGGTAAGGAAAGGTTTTGAATGCGGAATGTCAATTGAAAACTTTAATGACATCAAAGTAGGAGATATTGTTGAAGGTTATGAGAATATTGAAGTAAAAAGAGAATTGATTTAATTTTCTAATAAAGATCTATTAATATTTTTTTTGACTGGATATGCCTCAATATAATTTTTTCTAATATGGTTGTTTAGTTTCATTGCTTCTAGTTTTGTCCTAAAGTTACCTATACAAATCCTATAATATGGTGGATCGTATGTTAAATATGAAGGAATTTGAGGATATAATTTAATAAATTTAGCTCTAGTTTTATTTATTTCTTCTTTAGTACTCTTAAAAGCTAATTGTATCCTCCATCCTAAAATTCCATCTTTATTTCTTTGTATATTTTGGTGTTTATTAATAAGATTATCTATGCCTGTTTCATATTTTATGTTGATCAGATCTCGAGAATTACTATCCCTTGATTGCGAAAAAAGTGCACAGGGTAGTATCAAGCAAAGTATTAATTTAAGTTTCATTGCTTCAAATTTAGTAAATTTATTGGTTAAGTATTTTATATTTTTGCGCAGTGAGAAATAAGTTTTCCTATAAAATAGATGATTTTGATGAGTTAATTGCTAAATTAATTTATTATACCAAAGATTATAAGTTTTCTTGTCTGTTACATTCTAATATTTCTAATATGAACGTGCCAAAGAAATATTATCAATATGATGCTATTTTTGCTTTTGATTCTATAAAATCTATAAAATCTAATAATGATTCGTTAAACAAACTACAATCTTTTCATAATAAAGAAAAAGACTGGTTATTTGGTTATCTTTCTTACAATCTTAAAAATGAAATATATGATTTGAGCTCTAATAACATTAAGAATATTGAAGTTGATAATTTAACATTTTTCATTCCAAAGCATGTTTTTTTAATTAAAAACAACAATCTTTATATTGAGTCAATTTATAGTAAGGACATGATAAGCACTTTATATTCTGCAATTATGAAGCAAACAATTTTGGAGTTGGCATCTAAAGAAATTAAACTAAAAAGAAGAGATAGTAAAAAATCTTATCTAGAGAAAATAGAAAGAATTAAAGAAAATATTCAAAGAGGAGATATTTACGAAATGAATTTTTGTCAAGAGTTTTATCAAAAAAATGCTATTGTATCACCTCAAAACTTATTTCTAAATCTTAATAAAATTACAAAATCACCATTTGCTTCCTTTCTGATGATAGATAATATTAGTTTAATAGGATCTAGTCCTGAACGTTATTTACTAAAAGATAAAAATACTGTAATTTCTCAACCAATTAAAGGAACAAGTAAAAGGTCCTTAAATGCTAAGGAAGATAATTTTTTAGTTAATAAATTAAAATTTAGCCCAAAAGATTTGTCAGAAAATATCATGATTGTAGATTTAGTTAGAAATGATTTATCTATCACTGCCTTAAATTCATCAGTTAATGTAGATAAATTATGTGGTGTTTACACTTTCAATAATGTACACCAAATGATATCTACCGTATCTTCTAAAGTTAATACTAACACTTCTTTTACCGATATTATTAGAACATCTTTTCCTATGGGCTCAATGACAGGAGCACCAAAATTTCGTTCTATGAGTTTAATTGAGAAATATGAAACAACTAAAAGAGGTTTGTTTTCTGGCTCTGTTGGTTATGTTACCCCTTCTGGAGATTTTGATTTAAATGTAGTTATAAGAAGTTTATTGTATGATGCTAAAAGCAAATACCTGTCAGTCTCTGTAGGTGGAGCTATTACTTGTCAATCAGATGCTGAAGAGGAATATGAAGAATGTTTAATAAAGGTAAAACCAATTTTTGAATCACTTAAATTTGTTTTAGATGAAAAGTAGGTTTTTAAAATATATTACTAAACATAGTTTATTTGATAAAAAATCAAAAATTTTATTAGCTTTAAGTGGAGGAATTGATAGTATTTGTCTAGCAGATTTATTAGTTACTCTTAATTATGATGTTGAGTTTGCACATTGTAATTTTCAGCTTAGAGGTATAGAATCTAATCAAGATCAGCACTTTGTTAAATTACTATCAATTAAATATGAAGTCCCTTATCATACTATAGATTTTGATACTAAAGAATACGCTCTTCAGCATAAGGTTTCACATCAAATGGCAGCAAGGCAGCAAAGGTATGTTTGGTTTGAAAAAATTAGATCTAAGGTTTCTGCAGATTTTATTGCTATTGGACATAACTCTGATGATAACATTGAAACTTTTTTTATAAATATTATAAGGGGCTCAGGTATTAAGGGCTTGCTAGGAATTAAAAATAAAATCAATTTCATTGTTAGACCTTTAATGTTTTCTAGTAGAGATGATATCGTAAAATATGTTACTAATAATAATCTGAAGTATAGAGAAGATTCTAGTAACTCTTCAGATAAGTATTTACGTAATAACATTAGACATAATCTTATACCATTATTAAAAGAAATGAACCCGAGCATAGGTAAATCAATCTCTAAAGAACTCTCTATTCTTAATAATATTAATAGTGTTTATAAAGAAGCAATTCAAAAAATTTTAAATAAGATTATTATTAATGAAAATGATAGAATTATAATTTCTAAAGTAAAATTACTTTCTCTTTCACCTTTAGATGTATATATATATGAGATTTTTTCTCCTTATGGTTTTAGTGATTTAAAAAATATACGTAACACGATTACTAAAGGCAGTGGCAAGCAGTTTTTTTCTCCAACACATAAACTGCTTCTTGATAGGGAATATATTTTCTTAAGCAAAATAATTGAAAAAGAAACAATAGAAATCTCCTTAGATTCAAGTGTAATTAGTATAGAAATTCCAATAAAGATGTGTTTCTGTGTAACTCATGAGGTTGATTATGATGATAATATTAATAATGCTTATTTAGATTTTGAAAAGTTACAATTTCCACTAACGATTAGAGCGTGGAAAAATGGTGATAAGTTTATCCCTTTGGGAATGATTTGTTACAAAAAATTAAGTGATTTTTTTATAGATATTAAGTTGAGTTTATTAGATAAAGGAAAGGTTTATTTACTTTGTTCAGGTAAAGAGATTGTTTGGGTTATTGGTTATAGAATTGATGATCGCTATAAGGTCACATCTAAAACTAAAAAAATGTATATTGCAGAGCTTTTTGAATAATTAAAATTATGTCATCATATAATTTTTCCGAGAATCAATATTTGGGTTTAAATAGAATGTCACTCACAAGAAGGATGTTTTTAGCAATTTTCTGTTTTTTAGTATATTATTATCAATCATTACATCAAACAGAAGGAGTTATTAATAAGGGCGATATGTTTTTTGTTATTGGTCTTGTTATAATGGTTTTTTCAATTGTACTTTTATTCATCCTTCATTTTAAGACTAAAATTGAAAATACCAGTATTATCCTTGATGGATTATGGACTTCTAGGAAAGTTAAGATTGATCTTTCTTCTATAGTTTCTTGTAATGAGGTTAATTATAGTAAATATTTTTTAAATAGATCCGTTTATAATCTACATAGAAAAGGGACAATACGATTTTACACCAGAGGCAATGAAGCTGTTTCTTTAGAGGATAAGGATGGTTTAATCTATTTAATTGGAAGCCAAAAGGCCTCAGAGCTTAATAGAGTTATTAATGAATATATAAAAGAAAATTCATGAAAAAGTTAATATTATTTTTTACAACATTTACTCTTTTAGCATCTGCACAAATTATAGAACCTGTCACTTGGGACTTTAGCCAAGAAAAGCTTTTGGGTAAAGAGATTGAACTGAAATTTAAAGCTAGTATTGATAATCATTGGCATTTATATTCACAGCATATTAAAGAAGATGGTCCAATTCCCACATCATTTGTATTCTTTGAGTCTAACAATTTTGAGTTAGTTGGTCCTACTTCTGAAGGAAAGCCCATTGAAGCATTTGATCCCAATTTTGATATGTTGTTAAAGTATTTTGAGGGTGAAGCAATTTTTAGTCAAAAATTAAAAATTCTAACTGCAGAAGTATTTACTATTGAGGGTGAGATTAATTTTATGGCATGTGATGACTCTCGATGTATTTTTCCGATGCCTCTTGCATTTTCATTCTCAGTTAATTCTCATGGAGAAATAATAAACAATCAATTAAAAGAGGTAATTACAGATAAAGATCATCAAAATACAGAAAGATATAATGATCCACTAGTAGATCTTAATAATCCTATTTCAGACTGTGGGGAAAAGAAATCTAGTGATGGTTCTTTATGGACAATTTTTATTTTAGGTTTGCTTGGTGGGCTAATAGCACTTATAACCCCTTGTGTTTTTCCAATGATACCACTAACAGTAAGTTTCTTTACTAAGTCCAATAAAGGTAAGGGAACTTCTAACGCTATAATGTATGGGTTTTTTATAATGCTTATATATTTTTTATTAAGCATTCCTTTTCATTTATTGTCAGATATTGATCCTGAAATCTTGAATGAAATATCTACAAACAGTTGGTTAAATTTATTCTTCTTTGCTATTTTTATAGCTTTTGCTTTATCTTTCTTTGGATATTATGATTTATCATTACCTAGTAAATGGGGTAATAAAGCTGATTCTGGCTCAAATACGGGCGGACTAATTGGAGTCTTTTTCATGGCACTTACATTAGCTATTGTATCTTTTTCTTGTACTGGTCCAATTCTAGGTTCTTTGTTAGCTGGAACCTTAGGGGGTGATGTCAGTACAGTTAATATTTTAGGTTTAGAGTTTGCAATGGTTGCAACTAAATTAACTATTGGAATGTTAGGTTTCGGTATTGCATTAGGGTTGCCATTTTCTTTATTTGCATTGTTTCCGAAATTATTAAACTCCCTTCCTCAATCAGGAGGATGGTTAAATTCTGTAAAAGTAGTATTAGGTTTTCTTGAAGTTGCTCTTGCAATAAAATTTCTTTCACAAGCAGATGCGGTAGAGCAATGGGGACTGATTAAAAGAGAAACATTTTTTGTATTATGGTTTATAATTGGAGTTCTTACCGTTTTGTATTTGGCTGGAAAAATAAGGTTTCCTCATGATTCAAAATTAGTTAAGGTAACTAGAACCCGTTATAGTTTTATAGTGTTTTTTATTTTATTTACAATTTATTTAATTCCAGGAATGTTTGGCGCGCATTTGAATTGGTGGGAGCATAATGCTTTAAGTGGTTTTCCACCACCAACAAGTTATAGTTATACATATCCTCCAGAAGATGATATTTTCGATGACTATTGGGAAGCTATAGAACACGCAGAAAAAAATAATAAAGCAGTATTTATTGATTTTACAGGATGGGCATGTGTAAATTGCCGAAAAATGGAAGAGAATGTATTTCCGAAAGTTAATAAAGAATTATCAGAATATGTAATCTGTCGACTTTATGTAGATGAAAAGGTATTATTAGAGTTGCCCGAAACAGTTGTTGTTCCAACTTCTGACGGTAAAACTAAAAAGAAGAAGTTATCTACTGTTGGTAATAAATGGAGTACCTTACAAGCAGTTACATATGCAAGTTCATCCCAACCATATTATGTTTTATACAATCCAAAAAAAGGACTATTAACAAACCCTATTGGTTATACTCCTGAAGCTAGTGAGTTTAAAAGTTGGTTAGAGTGTGGTTTAGATGCATTTAATAAATAGGAATTTTTAGAAATATATATTTGCAGATTTAGTAGAGTTTATTTTATAATTAAAGAATTATTAAATTATGGTTAAGAAAAGAATTGTTACAAATAAATCAGAATTATTTTTAGAGAAGTATATTAATAACCCTTCTCCAACTGGATTTGAAAGTGAAGGTCAAAAAATTTGGCTTGATTACATTAAGCCGTATATTGACACTCATTTTGTTGATACCTACGGAACAGTAGTTGGTGTCATTAATCCAGAAGCTAAGTATAAGGTTGTTATTGAAGCCCATGCTGACGAGATATCTTGGTTTGTTCACTATATTACTAAAGAAGGATTTATATACTTAAGACGTAATGGTGGTTCTGATCACCAAATAGCTCCATCAAAGAGAGTTAATATTCATACAAAGAAAGGTATGGTAAAGGCTATTTTTGGTTGGCCTGCTATTCATACAAGAACATCTACTGATGAAAAAGCACCTAAATTAGATAATATATTTTTAGATTGTGGTTGTAGTTCAAAAGAAGAGATTCAAAATTTAGGAATACATGTTGGATGTGTAGTGACTTATGAAGATGAGTTTATAGTTCTTAATGATAAATATTATGTTGGTAGGGCGCTAGATAATAGAATTGGTGGATTTATGATTGC
>JABGXK010000285.1 GCA_018675825.1 Flavobacteriales bacterium
TAATCTCGCCAACAATTTCTTCAAGAACATCTTCAAGAGTAACAATTCCAGATGCTCCTCCATACTCATCTACTACTATAGCAATATGATTTTTCTTTGCCTGAAATTCTTTCAACAAATCATTAATCATTTTATTCTCTGGCACAAAAAATGGTGATCTACATAGATCTAGCCAATTAAAATCGTCATCCTTTGACAAATACGGTATTAGATCTTTTATATAAAGTATACCTAAAATATTATCGAACTGTCCATCATAAACTGGAATTCTTGAATAACCAGATGAAACTATTAATTTTAATAAATCTGAAAACTTAGTACTTTTATCCACTGACACGACATCAACTCTTGACTTCATAATTTCTTTAACATCAGTATTGCCAAATTCTACAATACTTCTTAAAATCTTTCCCTCTTTCCCCTTATTCTCTTTATCTGTTAAATCCAAAGCTTTAGATATTTCATCTATATTAACATTTAAATCTTTTTTCCTAAGTCGATTTTCTATTATTGAAGTAAAAGAGATTAGTAGGAAACTAAATGGATATAAAACCTTATTTAAAAAAGTTAATGGCTTAGCCATCCATAAACTAAATTTTACTGCATTTTGGTTCGCATATACCTTAGGAGTAATTTCTCCAAAAAGAACAAGTAAGCTAGTAATCACAATAACTTGAAAAATGAATTCTAAAAATGAATCTTCAGGAAACTCAATAGATTTTTCGGTTAAATAGGCTGATAAAATGACTATTGCTACATTAATAAAATTATTTGCAATTAATATTGATGCAAGTAATGAATTAGGAAATTTCAATAATTTTAAAATTAACTTGTTCTTTTTCTTATGATCCTGTAATACTTCCAAATCAGACATTGTAAGTGAGAAATATGAGACTTCAGCACCTGAAATAAATGCTGAAAAAATTAGTAAGATGACTATCAAAAAGAAAATAATAAAAAAGCTGTATATATCAATTGTATCAGAATTAACTACTTCTAAAAATTGCGGGAAAATATTTAAGATAATGGGAAAAGGATCTTCTTTCAAAGGGTAATTATTAATTAAAAAGGAAGATCATCTTCAGAGCCTTCGAATTGAGGAGATTCATTAGGCGATTTATTTAACATAGTCATCTTGTCTGCCATTATCTCTGTTTTATATCGAGTATTTTCATCTTTATCTACCCATTTACTAGTTTTAATTTTACCTTCTATGTAAACACTAGATCCTTTATTTAAGTACTTCTCTGCTACTTCAGCTAACCCTCTCCACAGCACAACATCATGCCACTCTGTTTGACTTACTTTATTTCCTTCCTTATTTTTATATGTCTCAGTAGTTGCTATAGAAAGATTTGCTACGGCTATACCACTATCTAAGTATCGAACATCGGGATCTTTACCTAAATTTCCAATAAGAATAACTTTGTTAATTCCTGACATTAAATTTTATAGATTACTTTAACAAATGTAGAAAAAAACTAACAAATATTATTATCAGCTAAATAAATATCAATTAATCTAGATACTGGATATTCATTAAGCTTAGAAAACTTTATAGGTTTATAACCTTCAAGATTTAATAAATCAGATTTTAAATGCCAAAACTTAACATGTAATTTCTGATGAGATAATTTATGAATAATACATGTAGAAACATGATGAATTACAAAATTAATATTTGTAAAAAAATCACTCCATTCCTTACTTAAAACAACATCTTTATTATCAAGCATTTTGGAATGCTCAATAAAAGGAAATGTATATAAGCCTGACCAGATTCCCTTTTGCTTTTTTATTATATAAACAATATCTTTATGAGAAATAATTAAAAAATTAATATATCTATTAGTCACTTTAATTTTTTTAAGTTTCCTAGGTAACTCATTAACAACTGATCTGTTAAAAGCGTAACATGTTTCATTAAATATACAATCTATACATTTTGGTTTTTTTGGTTTACATACAAGCGCTCCAAACTCCATTATCGCTTGATTATAAATATCAGAATCTTTAATAGGTAATTTCTTTTCAGCCAAAATCAAAAGATCTTTCTTACCTATTGTTGAGTCGTAATAAGAATAAACACCATAAATCCTAGATAAAACTCTAATTACATTCCCATCTAAAACAGCATATCTTAATTTAAAAGCAAAGGAAGAAATAGCAGAAGCTGTGTATAAACCAACTCCTTTAAGCATTAAAATTTCATCATGAGACGTAGGAAAAATACCTGCATACTTTTTACAAATTAATTTAGCTGTATAATGCAAGTTTCTAGCACGAGAATAATAACCAAGACCTTGCCAAAGTTTAAGTACTGAATCTTCACTAGCATTTGCTAGATCAAAAATTGTTGGATAATGAGTAATAAAATTATTATAATATGGCAAACCTTGAGCAACACGAGTTTGATGTAAAATAATTTCAGATAGCCAGATCTTATATGGATCTCTAGTTCTTCTCCATGGAAGATCTCTTTTATTATTATTATACCATTTAACTAAATTTAATGAAAAATTCATAAAAACAAAAATGCAATATTATTAAATAAAATTCCACAACATAGATAGATAAAATTTTGATATATTTGCAAACTAAAATCAGGAAATATAATCATGACAAAAGCAGAAATTGTAAGTAAAATATCACTAAAAACTGGAGTAGAAAAGATAACTACTCTTGCAATAGTAGAGTCATTTATGAATGAAGTCATGAATACTGTATCAGAAAATGAATCAGTTTTTTTAAGAGGATTTGGAACATTTAAAGTTAAGAAAAGAGCTCAAAAAACTGGACGTAATATTAAAAAAAATACAACTATAATAATTCCAGAACACCATATTCCCTCATTCAAACCTGCAAAAATTTTTATGCAGGATGTAAAAAATAAAATAAAATAAACTTTTTATAAAGTAAAGAAATATTTAAGATGTCAGGAGCTAAGAAAAAGAAAAGATTAAAAATTGCTACACATAAGCGTAAAAAACGCTCAAGAAAAAACAGGCATAAAAACAAATAACTTGTTATTATAATCTGTTTTTAATCAGAAAAAAAAACCATGAAATTCGACCTAATAATCGATTCAAGGTCTTCTGAAGTAGTAATTGCGCTGTTATGTGATGGTCAATTAATAGAACTTCACAAACAAAAACACGACAATAACTTTTCAGTAGGCGATATATATTTAGGAAAAGTAAAGAAAGTTGTTCCTGGATTAAATGCCGCATTTGTAAATGTGGGATATGAAAAAGACGGTTTTCTTCATTACCTTGATTTAGGAATGCAGGTTAATTCTCTTAAGAAATTTACAGAAAAATCTATAAATAACAAACTCAATACTGCTTCATTAAAAAATTTTAAATCAGAAAAAACCATTGAAAAAGATGGTAAAATAGCTGAAACTTTAAAATCTGGAGATCATTTATTACTCCAAATCTCCAAAGAACCTATATCTACAAAAGGACCAAGACTAACTACTGAGTTATCACTAGCCGGTAGATATATGGTACTCACTCCTTTTTCTGACAAAGTATCAGTATCTCAAAAAATTGAGAAACAAGAAGAAAAAACTAGACTTAAAAAACTAATAAGAAGTATTAAGCCACATGGATTTGGAGTTATAATAAGAACTGTTGCAACTGGTAAAAAAGTTGCGGAATTAGATCAAGATTTAAAAAATCTATATAAAAAATGGCAAGTTATAAGCAAAAAACTTAAAGATACAAAAGCTCCTCTTAAAATACTCGGAGAACTGAATAGATCTTCTACAATTCTTAGAGATTTATTAGATGCAAAGTTTAATAATATTGTTGTAAATAACAAAGAGATTGCTCAAGAACTAAAAGATTATCTAGCTAGAATATCACCAGAACAAGAAAAAATTGTTAAATTACATAATGGTGAAATCCCTATCTTCCAAAAATATAATATAACTAAACAAATTAAAGGAGCATTTGGTAAAAATGTAACTATTAAGAACGGAACATATTTAGTTATAGAACATACAGAAGCACTGCATGTAATTGATGTTAATAGTGGTAAGAAAGTTGATGCAAAGAAAAACCAAGAAGAAAATGCATTAGAAGTTAATATTGAAGCTGCTAAAGAGATAGCTCGTCAACTTAGACTAAGAGACATGGGAGGTATAATTGTAGTAGACTTTATAGACCTTAAATTTGAAAAAAATAGAAAATTATTATTTGATTGCCTAAAGAAAGCAATGAGTGATGACAAAGCTAAGCACAATATCCTACCCCCAACTAAATTTGGATTGATACAAATTACTAGACAAAGGGTTAGACCTGCTTTAACAATAGACACTTTAGAAAAATGTCCAATGTGTGATGGAGGTGGAAAAATTGATTCTAGCTTATTACTAATTGATCAAATTGAAAGTAAAATTGCAAACCTTACAGTAATAAAATCAAAAAAAATTCAGATTGCTACACATCCATTTGTTGCTAGCTATATAAATAAAGGATGGTTCTTTTCGTCTATTCGTCATGGATGGGAGAAAAAATTTAACAAGACTATTAAAGTTGTAGGTGATGATAGATTACATCTTCTTCAGTATAGTATAGTTAAGAAATAAATTCTAATTATTTATCTTAAAATTTACTTTTTTTCTTTAAAAAAAAGAACTAATAAGATAAAACTTGATATAATCATAAGAAAAACCCCTATTAAATATCCCCACCTAATATTATCATCTAAATTAAAGAAAGGAAGAGAAAGTAAAGCAATTAGAGAGATTCTAACAATAATATTTAAAGAACTAAATACAGAGGTTGCTCTACCAATTAAATTATTTGGAATATGATTAAACAAGTATGTTGTTCTTAATATCCTTACTCCTGCATTAGTAATACCTAATAGAAGACTTCCAATAAAAAACACCCATAAATATTTTAAAAATGTCATTGCAAAAAAAGCAAGAGAAACTAAAAACATTAATACAACAACACTAACGTAGGTGTTATAACTTTTTAAAAATCTTAAAACAAGTAAACCTGAGAATATTGCTCCAATTGAATAATATATTTCTGCAGAAGCATAAACATTTCCAGAGGCTAACAAGAAATCATGAACATAAGAAGGAAGAATAACATGCAATTCAACTAAAGTAAAAGCAAACAACATATAGGAAACTAAACCAAAAATAAAAATTCTCGGGTTTTCTATTAAATAATTAAAACCTAACTTTAATCTCATAAAAAGAGAACCCATATGTACTTTTTCATTATTAATAGGTGTGTATTTAATAAATGAAAAAATACCAATAACAGCTAAATAAGTACAAGCATCTAAAAGAAAAATATCATAAATCTGCCACTTTTCAATATTAAAAGGCAAAACAAAGTTAAATCCAGCTACTTCCAAATTATAATTTGTTGTTCCTGTTAATAAAATAGCAGCAAATGCACCAGCTAATACACTTGTAGTTTGTCCTTGAACCTCAATATAAGAATTGAGTTTTCCATAATTATTTTGCTCAGTAATTTCCTGACCAAATGCATAAAGATTTGGATAATGTATATTATAATTAAAAATAGTAATCGCAAATACAGAAACAACTAAAAATTCAGATAAATAAGAATGATAAGAACCGTAAACAGCTACAGATCCAATAAAAAGACCACACACGATATTTGTGAAAATAAAAATTTTCTTTCTTGAATATCTATCAATTATAGTACCTGCATAAATCCCCCAAAACAAAGTAGCTATAGTAATCACAAGATATGATAAAGCAAAAAATTCAGCATTATCAACTATCTCAATAAAATACCACGGTATAGCAATCATACTAATACCTTGGGCTAAGCCAGATATAATATTTGATAAGAAAAGAAGATAAATAGCCTGCTTATTTTTCATTAATACAAAAGTAAAATTATTAAGGAGAATATGTAACTTTGATCGCATGCAGAATTCAAACTACATAACAACTGAAATTGCAATTACAAAACTAGAAAAATACTGTTCATTATCAGAAAAATGTAAATTTGATATTATTAAAAAACTAAATAATTGGAAAGTTTATAAAGATCAAAATCAAATAATTAATCACTTAATAGAAAACAACTATATTAATGAAGCAAGATACACATCATTATATTGCACTGGAAAATTTAATATTAAAAATTGGGGTAAGATAAAAATTACTCATCATCTTAAGATAAAAGGTATTTCAAATAAACTTATTAGCTCATCACTTGATAGCATTTCAGAGAAAGCATATATTAATTCAATAAATAAATTAATTTTAAAAAAATCTAAATTAATAAATGAAAAAAATATCTATAAAAAAAATACTAAAATTGCAAGATATCTTTATCAAAAAGGGTATGAAACAGGATTAGTTTGGGAGCTAATTAATATTAAATCAAAAAAAAATAATGATTAATAAGGAGCAAGTATTAAAAATAACAGAAAGAAAAGATACACTTTTTAAATTTCTTAATATAGATTCTAAAGAAGAAGAACTTGTTAAATTAGAAAAAGAGATAATTAAAAGTAATTTCTGGGATAACCCAAAAGATGCTGAAAGGACCTTGAAAAACAAAAAAAAGATTCAGATATGGGTTGATGCATATAATTTAATTCAGAATAATATTGAAGAGCTAAATATTTTAATTGAGCTTCTAGCTGATGATGATGAAATTAATAGCCAATATAAAAAAGCAATAGACTCCCTAGAAGAATTA
>JABGXK010000286.1 GCA_018675825.1 Flavobacteriales bacterium
AACTTCAAATTACCTCCAGCAGGAATTGTTGGTATTATCGGGCCAAACGGTGCTGGTAAAACAACAATGTTCAAAATGATTATGGGAGAAGAAACGCCCGATTCAGGAACCTTTAAAGTAGGTGAGACAGTTAAGATTTCTTATGTTGATCAATCTCATGAGGCTATCGATCCTGAAAAGAGTGTTTATGATGTTGTTTCTGATGGATTAGAAAATATAGATCTCGGAGGAAAAGTGATGAACTCAAGAGCTTATGTTTCAAGATTCAATTTTGGAGGTTCAGATCAAAATAAAAAATGTGGAGTATTATCTGGTGGTGAAAGAAATAGATTACATCTCGCTCTCACTCTTAGAAAAGAAGCTAATGTGTTACTTCTAGATGAGCCAACTAATGATCTGGATGTTAATACTTTAAGAGCGCTAGAAGAGGGTCTTAGTAACTTTGCTGGTTGTGCAGTAATTATTTCTCATGATCGATGGTTCTTAGATAGAGTTTGTACTCATATTTTAGCATTTGAAGGAAATTCTAGTGTATATTATTTTGAAGGTGGTTATTCAGATTATGAAGAAAATAGAAAGAAAAGATTAGGGGATATTTCCCCAACTAGAATTCGCTATAAGAAACTAAAGCATTAATTTTATTTTGGTACTAATTTTATAAAAATTATTGCTATTAAACTAAAAATTATATTTGGAATCCATACTGCAATTACTGGAAGTAAATTACCATTTGTTGCAAATGTTGTAGAGACCTGCATAAATAATATATAACTAAAGCTAATAATTAAACCAATACTAAGAGGTATCCCTGAACCTCCTCTAATTTTTCTGGACCCTATAGCTACAGCTATTATTGTTAAAATAATTGATGAGAAGGGGTTTGCTATTCTTTTATGTTTTTCAATTTTATGGAAAGTAATTTGGGCCGTCCCTTTTATCTCCTCTTTTTTAATAAATTGATTTAGTTCCTTCATTCCCATTGTTTCAACTAAACTTGTATTCTTTGAAAAATCAGTAGGTTTTAAGTTTAGTAATGTGTCTATTTGTTTTCCTTTTATAATATCTTCGTTTTTATCATTATATATTCGAATAAAATAATCTTTAATTTTCCATTTATTATTTATTGTATCAAACTGAATATAATTAGCACTAAGTTTTGATTTTAGTGTATTATCTTTAAAATTTTCTAGAGTAAACTTATATCCAATATCCTTTGATTTATTATAACTTTCTAAATATATATACTGATCTTTTTTGATCTGCATATGTATGTTTTTGACTCTTTTTTGTTGTTTTTTTCTAATATATTTATTTTCAAAATCTATTTTCCCCTTATTAGTATGTGGAATAATAAAGTTTCCTAATACAAATGACATCATTGATAGTATAACTGCTGAAATAATGAATGGTCTTAGTAATCTTGAAAAGCTCATTCCACTATTTAGGATAGCTATTATTTCACTATTATTTGCCATCTTAGAAGTAAAATATATTACTGATATGAATATAAATAATGGACTAAAAAGGTTAGTGAAATATGGAATAAAATTTAAATAGTATTTAAATATTATTTCTTTTATAGCAACATCATTTCTAAGAAAATCATCAATTTTTTCAGAAACATCAAAAATTATAACTATCAATAAAATGAGTGATATAGTAAAAAAGAATGTACTCAAAAATTTTTTTATAATGTACCAATCAATTTTTTTCATTATAATCTAATATCAATTTTTCTCACCATTTTGTTTTTCCAATTAGTAAAATTCCCAGTGGATAAGTGAAACCTACTTTCTTCCATTAACCACATATAGAATCTTATATTGTGAAGGGTTGCAATTTGTTTTCCTAATAGTTCATTATTTGTAAATAAATGTCTTAAATATGCTTTAGAGTATGTTTGATCTACATATGATGTTCCATTAGGATCAATTTTAGAATGATCATCTTTCCATTTATTATTTCTGATATTTATTGTTCCTTCTGAAGTAAATAGCATACCATTTCTTGCATTTCTAGTTGGCATCACACAATCAAACATATCTATTCCTAATGCAATGTTTTCAAGAAGATTGGATGGTGTTCCTACCCCCATTAGGTATCTTGGTTTTTCCTCTGGTAAAATGCTACTTACTATTTCTGTCATTTCATACATTAAATCATGTGGTTCTCCTACAGATAAACCACCAATGGCATATCCATCTTGTTCAAAGCTAATTATTTTTTCAGCTGATTGTCTTCTTAAATCCTTATAAATACTTCCTTGTACAATTGGAAAAAAAGATTGTTTGTAATTATATTTTTCTTCTGTAAGATTAAATCTCTCACAACATCTTTTTAACCATCGATGGGTCATATGCATGGATTTTTTTGCATATTCATATTCACATGGATATGGAGTACATTCATCAAAAGCCATAATTATATCTGCTCCAATTATTCTTTGTATATCAATCGCATATTCTGGAGTAAAAAAATGTTTAGATCCATCTATATGAGATTGAAATTCTACTCCTTTTTCTGTTATTTTTCTATTGTTTGAAAGAGAATATACTTGATATCCACCACTATCAGTTAGCATCGGTTTTTCCCAGCCAATAAATTTATGTAATCCGCCAGCATTTTGTATTATATCTAGGCCTGGTCTTAAGTATAGATGATATGTATTTCCTAATATAATTTGTGCTTTAGTATCATCTTTCAGCTCATGCTGGTGGACTCCTTTAACACTTCCAGATGTTCCAACAGGCATAAATATTGGAGTTTCTATTGTACCATGTTCAGTTTGAATTTCTCCTAATCTGGCTTTAGATTTAGGATCTTTTTGCCTTAAAATAAATTTCATATTAACAAAAGTAATCTAATTTGACATTTGCTCATATTGAAATAGTATAAAACTAGTTTGATATTCTTATTTTTGTATTAGTAATT
>JABGXK010000287.1 GCA_018675825.1 Flavobacteriales bacterium
AATCCTACTGATAGATTTTTTTATTTAGGTTTTAATTCTGAGGAATCTCAAGAGCTAACTATAACAATAACTAATTTAATAGGAGAGAACGTATACAGTGAAGTAATTGAAAACTGTATTGGGGAATTTTCAAGAAAAATTGATATCGATAAATATAAGTCATCGATCTATTTTGTTAATATCAAAAATGACAAATCTTGTATTACTAAGAAATTAATTTTACAGTAGGTAATTAATTATTTAGAATTCAGTATTTGATTCTTCACTAACATCATCATTTTTAATCTTAGATCTTTGTTTATTAGATTTAAAGTTTAGTTTTCCAAATGTGTATTTAAAGCTTATGCCTATTGAAGTGAATAGAATTTTTCTTTCTGTTATTTGGTTAAAATTATTTCCACTTAGTTCAGTTGTAAATATTTTATTCCCATTTTTTGCAAAAGGTTCAACAATTCTGATTCCAATAGACCCCCTTTTATTTTTAAATTCTTTTTTAATTCCAAAACTCATCATAGAAAAACTAGTAGAAGAGCCTTGAAGAGTTTGTGAGGGAGATCTCATAAATCCAAAACCTTCTGCTTTCCAGTTATTTTTCATTTTTAATGAAATCCCAAAATTATAATTATATAGTAAAGCTGATCGGTCTTCACTAGATAATATTCTGTCTTCAGCTTGATAATAATAAAGATTAAAACCAGATCTAAGTGTTAATTTATTAAACTTAATTGAGCCGTAATAATTGGCACCATACTTCTTACTACTTCCAATATTCTGATATGTAGTTATTGAAGTGTCATTTTGTATTCTTAAGAATGATTCAATAAGATTATTATTTTGTCTATAATAAACATAATAACTCCCTTGATACTTTTTCCCAAAGCTATTATATCCAAATTCTACTTGATTTGTTGTAGAGGGTGTAAGATTTGGATTTCCAACTGTAATGTTTTTATTATCTGTAATGTTAGTATTGGTATTTATATAACTACTACTAGGTCTTGAAATTCTTGAGCTAAAACTTAGTTTTAAGCTTTTGCCCATATCTAATTTTTTTGAAAATGTTAAATTAGGCAAGATATTATCATAATTTTTTGAAAATTTTTCGTGGGAATTCTTTTTCCAATCTCCTTTAATATTTGTTAATTCATATCTGGTTCCTAATTGAAGACTATAATCATTAGTAAATTGAAGATTTGATGATAAATAAAATGCATTAACTGTCTGAGTATAATTAAAGATTTCATTTGGAAATATAAATGCATTACTGTCTGAATCAGTCTGATAATCCATTTCTTGATCTCTAATAATCATTTTAGCACCAACTTCAATTAGATGATCATTTATTGGATGAGAATAGTCTAGCTGAAATGTATGTTCAAAATTCTGTTCGTTATTAATGTTTGTCAAATTAATTAAACTATCATTTTCACTAATTTCAGTAATATTTTTTTTAGTTCTATTGCCTAGCTGATATGAAAGACTAAATTCTCTATCTTCATTATCTTCAAAACTTCTTGTGTAATCAGTGTTCCAGCTTATATTATTACGTTCATTTGTAGATTCTAAATACGAATTGTAGTTATAAGAAGTGTCAGTTCCATTATAATCCAATGTTGTAGTGTTTTTGGAAGGTGTGTTTCTTCCTCTAAAATTTATATCAGAAGAAATAGAATTGTATGCATTAATATCATAATACATGTTTATTCCAGATCCCCATCCAATCCATTGGCTTTCACTTGTTCCATCATTTGTAAGAATATTTGTATCTCCTATAGAATTCCAATCTTGTCTCTCATATGTATTAGATCCTTCTCTTGGCCAACTGTACCAAGCATTTCCTCTTGCAGATAAACTAAATCTTCCTTTTCCTAAAGTTAAATTAAATCCATTTTTATTATTTCTTGTTCCTACAGACCCATCTAATGATGCTTTATAACCATCAATTTTTTTTTTCTGAGTTACAATATTAACTATACCTGCTTCTCCTTCTCCGTCATATTTTGCTCCTGGACTTGTAATAATTTCTACACTCTTAATTTCATCAGCAGGAATCATTTGTAGTGCAGAGGCTAGATCTCCTGAAAGAAATGAGGAAGCTTTACCATTTAGTAAAAATTTTATTTGTTTTGACCCTCTTAACTCAACATTACCATCAAAATCTACTGATAATAATGGAGCCTTACGAAGAACATCTGTAGCGTCTTCATTAGCTCCATTGTCATCGTTTTCTGCATTATATATTATCTTATCAATCTTAGATTCATAAATTGGTTTCTGCTCATCAATTATAATTTCAGATAACATTTCTGAGTTAATTTCTAATTTTATATCTTTTAAGTTTATATCTGGGTTTTTCTTTGTTAGTTTAAATTCAATTTCTTGTTTTTTGTATCCTAAGTAATTGATAGAAAGTATATAATCTCCAGTTAAAATACCAGTCATTGAGAATTTTCCATTAGGACCAGACATAGTTCCTTCAATTATTTTATTCCATTTTGCATTGGTAATGCTGATATTAGCAAATTCTAAACCTCTTCCAGTCTCAGAATCACTAATTTTCCCACTTACACTTCCCCTAAAGTAAGATGATTTATTTTTTTTACTGTAATTTGAGTAATCGCCACTATATCCACCTTTATTACTACCTCTTTGTGCAGTTGATAATAATGGTATTAATAGTAAAATAATTAAGATTTTTTTCATTATATAGTTTTTGAATTTAAGTTTGAGATTTCTAAAAAAACTTCTAATTAATTTTACAGCTCATGCCAAATAAGGATTTATCCTTAAT
>JABGXK010000288.1 GCA_018675825.1 Flavobacteriales bacterium
ACTTCCTTTTTAACTTCCTTTTTAACTTCCTTTTTAACTTCCTTTTTAACTTCCTTTTTAACTTCCTTTTTAACTTCCTTTTTAACTTCCTTTTTAACTTCCTTTTTAACTTCCTTTTTTCTTGAATACATTTCTCTGTCATGTTTAAATATTGAATCACATATTCCTTTTGGTAAATATTTTTGAAGCATATTAGATAATCCCTCTTCTTCATCTATCGATGATGTGAGTTTTACAAATGAATCTGAATTATCTGATGTTGATTTATATAGAATAAAATCTTTATCTAATCTCCAAAAATGAGAATGCTTAACAGACGGCTTATAACCTTGATCTCGTTTAAATTTTTTATAATTCTCTAATTTATCGTACTTATCGTTTATAGCATTACGCTCTTTTAATTCTTGATTGTAAGTTTTAGGGTCTTTTAACTTATCCGAAAAATTGCCATCTTCTAATACTGTAAAAAATTTGTCATGATGAGCGACTAATTCTTTTTCTCTAGTATCTTTTTGTTTTTGCTTTCTTAATTCTCTAGTAGAATCATTTTTATTTCCTAATCCTAACAAATCATTAATAGAATTATCCATTAACTTATTATAATTTTTCTTTAAAGGCTGTTCAAATACTATACATATCATAATCAAGGAAATTAGAGAAATCACTGAATAAAATATCATATCTCCAATACTAATTCCTTTTCTAGGCTTAGACTTCTTAATTTTATCCAATTTAATAACTCGTGTATCTAGATCAACTTTATAAGTTTTCGAGAGTTTTCCCTTTTTGAATATTTTTATTTTCTCACCTTCATAAGCATTAAAATTTTTGTCTATAATTTCAATATCATGATCATCAACAGAAATTCTATAATATCTATTATCATAATTTTCTAAATTAATAGGTAATGTTTGATAATCATTTAAATTATGAAACTTGGGAACCAAAACATTTAAATACTCTAGAAATTTACCTATTGTATTAGAAAAGAAAAATACTTTATTAAAATTATGTAGTTTATTTCTTTTAGCTAAAAAAAGAGAATTTAATTCTATTTCTGAGTTATATTGTAGGTAACCTTCTTTATATTTAGTTGAGATAGATCTTATAGTATTATTTATTATTAAGTGAACCTGTTTAAGATCAAGGCTTGATTCTCCAAAACCAGATTTAGCTTGTATATCATATTGCTTAATTAATGATTTAAGATGATTTAACGGATCTTCAATAATATATTGACAATCAATAATTAATGTAAGTGCGTGATATGATAATCTAGCATCCTTAGTAAACCAATTTGTACAATAGATAGTATATAAAACACTATCATTAATTTTTTCAATTGAATAGAAATAATCATTATTAGAATTTTCCTTACAATAAGCTCTAGCTAAAGACCTTATGTCTTTTAAAGAGTTTTTAAATTCTCTACATTTCTCATTAATATTACTTTTAAAAGATGTGCTAATACATTCAGAAAAAGCCTCGTCATTCTTTTTAGTAATACCATGAATAATATAATCTTTTCTCATTGTTATCTATTCCTTAGATTTAAAAAATTTACCTATAACACTGTCTTCATTTTTTCTATATGCTTGTTGTGAGATAGATTGTATTATATTCTTTGGACAATCATAATTAATACTGCTTAAGTATGAATTTTTAAAAATTAAATTTCCAATAGAATAATGTAAAATTCTAAGATCAAAATTATGTTTCTTCTCCTTTTGTTTTAAATTAGTATATACTGATTTAAAATTTTTCATAAAAAAAGATTTTGCAAAATCATTTTTATCAACAGTTCCTTTGGGAAACTTATCTGATTTATTTACAACAATATAAACACAGTATGCATTTTGTAATGCTTTTTTATAACCATCTAAAATACCAACAAGATTATTAAAATCATTAGCTTGTGAAGAAACTGAAGACTTTTCATTGTCAGAATACATTTTATAATCAACAATAAAAAAAAGTAACTTTTTGTTAGAATTACTTAGATATCCATGAGCATCAATTGTATTGTTGATTTCTTTTGGATCTTGAGCTGCCTTACTAAAGAATTCTCCACTCATTTCAACAAAATTTAATGGATTTGCTTCTCCATCCAGAATTAATTCAGTACTAATATAAGTAACAGCTTTCTTTTCAGCCGGAGTAGAATCTGGCAAAATTGAATTCTTTAATTCATTAACTATAAGGTTCTTATAATTTATACCATGAATAGACACCATATTATCAATAAATAACCCTTTCCTTTCAGCATAATTAAAAATAGATGCCAAAACGCAGGTTTTACCAGAACTTGCTTTTCCAAAAAAGAATATATCTGTTCCTTTAATTAAAGCGACATCATTATTTTGTGAAGGGTGTTCCTTTTTTTCATAACCCTTTATCTCATTTAATAATTCCTTATCTATAGTTGTTTTTTCTAATAAGCCTTCTTCAGTAACCCCTCCACTTCTTAAATGCTTTTGAATATCTTGGATAATCATCATATCATCATTGATAAGGTCATAATTTTCTTGTAGCTCTTCACTCCTCTCAATTGATTTTCTTATTTCTTCAACTAGTGATAAGTTAAGACCAAGATCAGCAAGCTTATCTAAATCTAATAATGATTGCTTAATCCATTTTTCAAATTGATTTATCGGAATATCATTGATTACTAATCCATTTTCAACACATTCATCTAAAGTTAATTCTGAATTATCAATAAATTTGAAAACTGACTGTAATGGAACATCTGATATACGTCTTAATATTGCTTCCCTTTGTAACGCTGTAAATTTTGACATATTAAAATATTAATTTATAATTTTCTTGTGAGCTCCTCACCTACCTCACCTAGTGGGCCCTTACCATCTTTTCTTGTAACAAAAAGAGGTAATAATATCAGTAGATGAATAATTAAATAATAGAGCATAGAATAATTTAGCAGATGGTAATGAGTTCTTAGACCTTTAAGACTATCTAGTTCAACTTTAGTAGCAGGAATTACCAAATTATCAAAAATATTTATGTTCATATTATAGTTCTTAACTACAATATAAAATTCTTCTTCAAGTTTAATTTTTTTATCAATTATAAAAGCATCTAGACTACAATAAACATTATTCATATTTAAATAATCCATAGGTGAATCTATAAAAACTACTTTACGTAAATACTTATCATTCAATTGTCTTTTAATTTCAATAATCTTTGAATTATAAAGTATTTTATCAGTAATATAAGAGTCAATCCAGGCATCAGTATTTCTATTAATATTTCTCTGACTTAAATTAGATAGATCCGAACTAGAAAACTTATATACGTTAAGTAAATCATCCCTCTTATTAATATATTCAGGTGAATTTCTTTGAGAAGTTAGATACCCTTCTAAACATCCTCTAACTTCCATAGTCAAATCTCTTGTTACTGTATCAACGGCAGCATCAAACTCGTTTCTTAAATCAACAATAGTTTCCATTTTCTCAATTCCATTTTTTCTTAAATCGTCATTTGCAATAAATTGCACTGTTATAAAATGTAATGAGATAATACCAGAGAAAAAAGCTATTATAATATATAAAAACCATAATAATATAATATGTAATGAACTTTTATGAGTCGCTTTTTTCTTAGCTATCATTAGCTTTACAAGATAAAACACAACAAAAGATAAAACTATTGAACCAAAAATAAATATAAGATATTGATCATTTCCTAATAATAAAAGGCTACCCAATAAAGTTGTAATACATAAAGACAATAAGCCTAAATATTGTAGTATCCTTATCATATCTAAAATTTAAATTTAATGAATTCAAATATATAATATTCTCATGTAAGATTACTTATAAAAAATAATAATAATAAATTATCCATAACTATATTAATTAAATATATTTACTCAATTATAAAAAGACTTAAAAAAACTAAAAAGCAAAAAAATGAATGAGAAAAAGGGCTTAAAAAAACTATTTGATTTTCTTAATTCTAGATTGATAATTGATAAAGCAGTAGATTTTTTCCTGATTTTTATTGGTTTATTAGCAGCATTAAGTGTTGAAAATTATATTGAAAACCAAAACCAAGAAAAAAAATATATTTCTTCTTTAATCTCTTTACATTCTGAATTAGAAACTAATTTATTATTAAATGATGGTAATAATGAAATAAAGTTAAAGTATATTAAAATATGGGAAGATGTTGGTGAATTTGCATCAAATAATGATTTTCAAAGCTATAGTGGATTAAAAAATATTTATGAATCAAAACCATTAGAATATGAAAATAAAACCTACTTATCACTAGACCAAAATGCCTTTATTAATAGAGATTTATTATCTGATATCATTCATATGTACGAAATAAATAAAGAAGTTAGCAATAGTATTCAAGATTTAACTATTTCATTAGAAAATCTTTATAAGATGTATAGTGAACTAAGATTTATAGTTTTGTATGCTAATTCCGAAGATATTATTAATCCATATAGTAATTTTAATTTCAACTTTAATAGCTTTGAAAAATTATTATTTATTAAGGTGGAGCCTGAGTTAAAAGATCTTGAAGTAACAGGAAAACGTATACTAACATCAATTGAGCATGAACTAGAAAGATATAATATAGATATTGATGAAAGTAAAAGTTATTCTAATTACTATTGGCTAGCAAATACTTCATATAAACTGAAGAAAAATGACCTCTCTATAGAATTTGCAAAAAAGGGATTAAAGAAAATTAAAAATACAATTTCATCAATGGGAAATGATCAGAAATCATATTATGGAAGATTACACATGCATTTAGTTGAGAATTACTGGATATTATATGATAATTCAGATTCTTTAGATTTTAATAGTTTTGACTCTTTAATATATAATTCACTACTGGAATGGGAGAAATCAAATACCTATAACTTTTCATGTGAGATTAATTACATTCATTATTACTATGAAAATAAAAATTATGAAAAATTTAAATTTCATCTTAAAGAATATTATTTAAAGTATTCAGATGAAAAACATATACTAAATTACTTACAATTTTGGCAAGATTACATTAGAAAAGAAGAAATTTTGAATATTATATTAGAAAAAAATCCAGAATGGACAAAAGAGTATTTTCTAAATAATATACTGCAATCAACAACAATAAATGATCGAATTAAAAAAAATAATTAATCTATTTATAGATTAACATTTATGTAATAAATTACCTTGCTTATATTAGGTTTTGAACATGAGGGAGCTATACATGTTTTTCAGAAAGGAAACAAGAATTTTTGTATTATCATACAAGAAGCAATTCAAGATAAATCAAAAAATAAGAAAGGATTTGAGATAATAAGAAATAATTTTAAATCC
>JABGXK010000289.1 GCA_018675825.1 Flavobacteriales bacterium
CATCAGTTATTATAATAATAGCCTTGCTCTGGGCATTTTCACTATCAAATGATTTTATGCATAGATCAATAGCATTGCCAATTTTGGTTCCTTGAGTTGGCATAATACTTGTATTTACAGTTGATAGAAATAATTTAGCTGCAGAATAGTCAGTAGTTATTGGTAATTGAATATAAGCCTCTCCAGCAAATACAACTAGTCCAATTCTATCTCCTTCAAGTTTGTCAATTAAACGTGAAATAGCTTGCTTTGCTCTTTCTAATCTATTTGGTTTAATATCTTCAGCCATCATAGAGTATGATAAATCTATTGCAATCACCAGATCTACTCCTTCTCTTTTTACTTCTTCCATTTTAGTTCCAATTTGTGGATTGCTTAATCCAATAATTAGGAATATAATTGAAAGAATAATTGCTAAGTTTTTTATTTTTTTTCTTAATATAGAGTGAGATTGCATTAATTCTGATAATAACATTTTATCTCCAAATTGTTTAATAGATTTCTTTTGCCACCTTGAGTATAAAAACATTGCAGCGATAATAATTGGTATTAATATTAGTAGATATAAATATTCTATGTTATCGTATCTTAACATTATGGAATTTGTTTAAAATAAGTGATTTTTAGTAAAAATCCACTAAAAATTAGAATGAAAGCAGCTAATGCAAAAGATAAAAACTCTTCTGATCTTTTATGAAACTCAGTAACCTCAATTTTTGATTTTTCAAGAGCATCAATGTCTTTATATATTGCTTTTAATTTACTGTTATTTGTTGCTCTAAAATACTTTCCATCAGTGACCGTTGCTATATCTTGTAAAGTCTTCTCATCAATCTGAACCTCTACATCTTGATATTTAACTCCCAATGGAGTTTGGAATGGGTAAGGAGCAAAACCTTCTGTACCTACACCAATTGTATACACTCTAATTCCAAATTTCTTTGCAATTTCTGCAGCAGTAAAAGGAGCAACTACTCCTTTATTATTAACTCCATCAGTTAGTAATATAATAACCTTACTTATTGCATCACTATCTTTTAATCTATTTACAGCTGTTGCTAAGCCCATACCTATTGCTGTACCATCTTCTACCATACCACTTTTAACATCTTTAAAAAGATTTGTAAGTACATTGTGATCAGTTGTTAGGGGACATTGAGTGAAGCTCTCGCCACTAAAAATAACTAAACCTATTCTGTCATTTATTCTTTTAGAAATAAAATCCATAGCTACATTTTTTGATGCTTCTAATCTATTAGGTTTTAGATCTTCAGCTAACATACTACCAGAAATATCCATTGATAATACAATATCAATTCCTTCAATAGTGCTTTCTTCCCAGTTTGTAGATGATTGAGGTCTAGCAAGAGCAATAATTAATAGGCAAGCTGCTAAAGTTTTGAAAATAATAGGAATATGCCTGAGTCTTGTTCTTAAAGTTGTGGAATTAGATAAAGAATCTGTACTAGAAAATACAATCTGACTTGTGATATTTGGTCTTTTATAGAAATACCAAATTAAATATAATAACGGTATTACTAATAAATAAAAAAACTCAGGATTTATGAAATTATAGTTATTCATTGTTGTTTTCTAATTTTTTTGTTTTATCAACAAATCTTTTCGCTAGTTCCATACTTTGCTTGTTCTCTTCTTTATTTGGTTTGCTTTTTGCAAATTTTGCTAGATCAGCTCTCTCTAATACTTGTTGGAGTTCTAAATGTTCTTCTCTAGAAATAGTATTCTCCATATTTAATAATATTTCGTCAGTTGTTAGTTCAAGAGCAATAAATTTAAAACGATGTTCCATATATTTACGTAGAATTTCAGAAATTCCAGAGTAATATTGTTTGATTTTACCTGATTGCCAAAGCTTCTTTTTTTCAATATTATTTAATTCTTTTAATGCTGTAATATGTGCAGGAACAATTGTTTTAATAATCTTTTTTTCTACTTTCTCTTTTTTATTAAGCACATACTTTTTAAGTAGATAGACAATTAAAATAATTGTCATTAAAAGTATTATCCATGGAAGAAAATCTTTAAACTCATATTCAGGTTCTAATGGTTCTTTAATATCTTTTATTTCAGAATTTTGATCCGTACTTACGGACATTACATTTAATAAAAGACCCTCAGTTAAAAGATTATCATTTAGTTTAATGGGGGGTATATAATAAGCTCCACTATCCCAAGAAGTAATTAAATATTCTTGTGAAAAAGAATATGTCTTTTCATCATTAGTACTATTTGAAATAGTATCTATTTCTGACTTGCTTATAATTTCTATTCCATCAACAATAGTGTCATTAAACAATGGCCAATTAATAGTCTTGTCAATATCTATACATTCTATTTTAAATGTTATCTGCTCACCAATTAATATAGCATTAGTGTCTAATGTTATAATAGCTTTTTGTCCAAAACAAAATAAGCTTATAGTTAAATTAATTAGTATAAAAAATAACTTTTTCATCTTCTTTTACCTCTATTTTTAAAAAAATTCATTAGTGGTTTAACATAATCACTTCCAGTGGATATATCTATCATGTCTACACCACATTTTGGAAATAGTTTTCTAAGATATGTCTGTTTTTCTTCTTGCTTATTATAAAATAACTCTCTTACTTTTTGTGATGAAGTATCAACATATGAAATAGTATCATTTTCAGCATCTTGAAGAGGTATAATCCCAACATTTGGTAACGTATTTTCTCTTTTGTCATGTATTCTTAAAGCAATAATATCATGTTTTTTAGATGCGATTTTTAAAGGTTTTTCAAATTCTTGACTTATAAAATCTGATAGAACAAAACATATGGTTCTTTTTTTCATAACATTATTAAAATACTCAATTGCTAAAGAAACATCTGTCTTTTTCTCTTTTGCTTCAAAAGCTAATACTTGCCTTATAATTCTTAGGATATGGCTTTTTCCTTTTTTTGGAGGAATAAACTCTTCAATAATATTTGAGAAGAAAATTACACCAACTTTATCATTGTTTTTAATTGCAGAAAATGCGAGTATGGCAGATATTTCTGTAGCAAGCTCTCTTTTAAACTGTTTATTTGTTCCAAAATTTCCTGATCCTGAGACATCAACTAAGAGCATTACTGTCATTTCTCTTTCTTCCTCAAATACTTTTACAAAAGGAGCATTATATCTTGCTGTAACATTCCAATCAATAGATCTTACATCATCTCCTGGTTGATATTCTCTAACTTCAGAAA
>JABGXK010000290.1 GCA_018675825.1 Flavobacteriales bacterium
ACTTTAAGTTCTTTTGATAAACCTTTATTTTTTCATGTATCTACTGATGAAGTATATGGAGATAGGGAAGAAGGTTATTTTGATGAAGATGCACAACTTAACCCAAGTAATCCATATGCAGCTACTAAAGCTGCAGCAGATTTGTTAATTCAATCATGGGCAAGAACACACGGATTAGAATATATTATTGTTAGACCCTCAAATAACTATGGTCTTTTTCAGTATCACGAAAAACTAATCCCACTATCTGTGAAAAGGTTAAAAGAAAATAAATTAATAAAATTACACAATAGAGGAAAACCAATTAGAACTTGGACTCACGCAGAAGATACTATAGATGCTATGATGCTTTTATTTGAAAAAGGGGATAGAAATAGAATTTATAATATATCTTCTGAGTTTGAACAAAATAACTATACAACAGTTCAAAAAATTATAAATTGTTATTTTATGGGCAGAGCAAAAGTAAATGTACCTGACTTTGAAAAATATGTGAATCTTAATTATGAAAGACCCGGACAAGACATTAGATATTCAATAAGTTGTAATCATCTTAAACAGTATGGATGGAGTCCTAAAAAAATATTTGATAAAGAAATAGAACATATAGTTAAACATTACAAAGGCACATATACATGGTAGAAAATGTTTTTATAACAGGAATTGGAGGGCTTTTAGGCTCTACATTAGCTAAACGATTATTAGTTAGTGGAAACTATACGGTATCAGGGTGTGATAATTTTATAGGAGGAATAGAATCAAATATTCCATACGAGCATGTAAATTTTCATAATATAGATATTATAGATTATGAGAAACTTAAAAATGCAATGAAAGATGCGGATGTAGTATTTCATGCAGCTGCTCTTCCCTATGAAGGATTATCTGTTTTTAGTCCAGGTATGGTAGCACAAAGTATTGTACATGGTACTACTAATGTAGCAAGTGCTTGTTTACATAATAATGTAAGATTATTAATAAACTGTAGTTCAATGGCAAGATATGGAGCACAAACGCCACCTTTTACAGAAGATATGCCTAGATCTCCAGAAGATCCATATGGACTCTCAAAAGTGCAAGCAGAAGAACAGTTAGAATTACTACATAAATTACATGGATTAAATTATGTTACGTTAGTTCCGCATAACGTAATTGGAGTTGGACAAAGATATTATGATCCCTTTAGGAATGTAGTAGGTATTATGATTAATCGCTGTCTACAAAATAAAGAAATTATAGTATACGGTGATGGTGAGCAAAAAAGAAGTTTTAGTAATGTACGAGATTGTATTAGAGCTGTTATTACTATGATAGATTCTGAGAGAGATATATGTGGACAAGTCTATAATATTGGACCTCATGAAAATGAAATATCTATTAAAGATTTAGCCTATAAAGTTGGTCATCATTGTAATTTTTATCCTAGAATTAAACACTTTCCAGATAGACCCGCAGAAGTTAAAAATGCATTTTGCTCAAGTAATAAAATAATGAAAGAATTTAATTATAATACAGATATAACTACCGATGTAACAATTCATGAAATGGTGTCTTGGATTAAAAACGAGGTAGGTAATAATGGTAAACCTTTTGAATATCATTTAGAGTTAGAATTTATTAGAGAAAATACACCAAAAACATGGACGGATAAATTAATATGAGTGTAAAAATTATATGCCCTTTTATAAATGAGGCAGATGTAAAACCTTTAAGAGCTACAATGTGGAATTTACCTATACACTTTGAGATGGATCATTCTCGCATAGGCTCTGATATGATGTATCAAAAACTTTGGAATAAATTTTCAGAAGATGATATTTTCATATTACATGCAGATATGTTTCCTTGCGAAGGGGACGATACTAATGAGTGGTTTACTTCAGTATTAAGTTATGTTGACAAATATCCTGAAGCAGGGATGTTTGGGTGTTTACTGTTATATCCTGCTAAAGATGAGAATGATAATTATTTTATACAATCAGCAGGTGGAAAATTTACAGACAACTCTCCCGATCATTTTGGTAGTGGTTTAATTCTTGAAACTCAGGGTAAATTTAAAGATGACTTAGAGGTTGACACAGGACAATATGATTGTGTCAGAGAAGTAGCATGGACTACTTTTGGTGGGCTATATATACGAAGAGAAGTATTTAATAAACTTGGTAATTTTTCTCCAGAATATGAGTGGACATACAATAGAGATGTTGATTACTGCCTACGCGCTAGAGAAAATGATTTTAAAATTTATCAAATACCTGTAAGATTGATGCACCATGAAAGTAGAGATAACAAAGTTATTAAAGGTAATGATCAGTCTAAAGTTAATGCTGAAATGAGGAATCTAGAAACTCTTAAAAAGAAATGGGAAAATACTGACTTCTACAAAACGCTTGACGAGGAAATAAATGACTGATAAAGTATTTGTTACAAAAGAAAATTTGCAGAAAGCTTTAGATCTTAAACAAAAGAATAAGGTCGGGTATCTAACATCTATGTGTGGAGTGTTGTGGCTAATATCGTTATTTCCTTTTATCTGCGGTATTATTTTAACATCACTCCTTATGTTCTTATTTACAATCCCTTTCTATGCAATAGATCAACTTATTATAAGGAGTAATGATAATGCCTAAACTTAGTGAAGAATATGTTAAAGCATGTTTAAAAATGTCTGATGCAGAAAGATCAAAATTAACAGATAGTGAAAGAGAACTTCACGGACAATCATCAATAAAATTAAAAAGTCTTTTGAATAATCTATGTGCTAAAGATGGGACAAGATATTTAGAGCTTGGAGTATACAAAGCCTCTACCCTAATGTCTGCTGTATACGGTAATAAAAATATAGAAGCAGTAGGAGTAGAAGATTTTACTTTTGATTATAGAGAGCCAAAAAAGTATATGGAAGAAGGCTGGCCTAATATGCGCTCACACATGTACGATACTCTTCAAAAATATCAATTTGTTGATGATGTAAATTCTGAAAATATTAAAATCATTGAATCAAATTTTGCTGACGTATCTTGGTCATCGCAACAAAAATTTGATGTTATATTTTTTGATCTTGAACCAGTTACCGCCGATATATATGATACGTTTTTTAAGAAAGTATTTAACGCTTTTTCTAGGCAATGTGTAGTTATATTTTCAATGTACTCACATGAAGAAGTTGCTCCTGTGCTTGAACAAAAAGTAGAACAATACTCTGATAGATTAGTTACAGAGTTTAAACACCAGAGAATATCATCAGGAAGTGCAGATGCTTTTGGATATTATAGTGGTGTTGCAATTTATGGATTTAGAAAAAAGGCTTTCGCAAAAAATGATTAAGAAAAGTGCAATTAGCTTAATTAGCTACGATGCCCATCTATTACCCCGTAGTATTGAAAGATATTATGATTATGTAGATGAGATCGTTCTAGGATTAGACAAAGACAGAATTACTTGGAGTAATAATCCTTTTTCTTTTGAAGAAGGAAAGCTTTGGGACAGTCTTAATAAAATTGATAAAGAAAGTAAGATTTCAATAATTGAAGAAAATTTTCATAAAAGTGATATCGCTATAGAAAATGATAATTATGAGCGAAACTTTTTAAAAGATCAATGTTCAAATGAAATGATAGTTAGCGTTGATGCTGACGAAATACTTCTCGATCCTAAGTCATTTTTTATAGATTTTATCCCTCTCACTGAAAGATATTTTCATAATTATGATATCTGTATGACTTGGGCTACTCCTTATAAAGAAATTGATGATACTACTTTAGTTATTTCAAATCTAGATGGTTCTCCTTTTTTTGGAGAAAATCAAGGATTTATTACGCATAAAAATAGTACCTTTACCTATGCTAGATGGACCGATAGAAGTCAATTTGGTATGGGAAGAATTTTAAGTCCTCTTATCACACTTCATTATAGTCTGTGTCGTGATAAAGATGACCTACATAAAAAAATTCATAATATAGGACATTCTGATATTGTTGAGGAAGATCCTTTTTATGATCTTTGGAATCAAGTAACTTTGGATAACTTTACTGAATTAAGAAACTTTAAAACTTCAGGTCTAGGAGAGGCTCAATGGCCTTCATTATTTGCGGTACAAACAGAACAGCTTGAAGACTATTACTATCAGCATAAAAATGGGGCATACTAATGATAAACGTAGAAATACTAGGTAAATTTTATGATAATCACTCATTATCAATAATAAACAGGCAGCTAGTTTCACATCTTAATAACTCTAAAAAAATAAATCTTTTTATAACTCCTCTAGATGAGATCAATCCAGAATATAGGGTAGATGTTAAAACTTTAGAAAAAATAAAATCTTTAGCGGAAAAAGATGATACAGATAAGGAAATTGATGTCCAAATAAGACACTCTTATCCACCTGTATGGAATTGGCCTACTAGTCCAAAAACTAAAGTTATATTTATACAGCCATGGGAGTTTCCTAAAGTACCTTTTGAGTGGCAATATCGTTTTGAAAACTTTGCTGATATGTTGTGTGTTCCATCTGATTATGAAAAGCAAGTTTTTTTAACAGGAGGTATGAACCCTGATCAAATTGTAACGATTCCAAATGGATATGATGATAATGTTTTTAATCTAGATCCTGTTGATCCTTATCCAGGAATTGACCCTGAAAGGTATAATTTTGTATTTGTAGGAAACGGACAATGGAGAAAAGGTGTAGATATACTTTTAAATGCTTGGAAAGAAGTAATTAAAAGATTTGATAAAGCAACATTAATTATAAAAGATAATCCAAGCGTATATGGTGTAAACAATCTGTTAAATGAAATATTAAAAATGGAATATAAAACACAATGTGGAGAAATCATTTACATTGATGATCAACTAACAAATCTTGAAATGGCTAGTATTTATAAAAATAGTAAATTTGTAGTTCATCCTTATAGAGCAGAAGGTTTTGGTATGCATGTTCAAGAAGCTGTAGCTTGTGGATGTTTTCCATTTTTACCTATACAAGGCCCGCATACTGAGTTTATACCAAACGAAATTGGTGCAAGATTTGAAACAAATCAAATAAACGTAGATATTACTAATCCAGAATTATTTGCGCTAAAACCGGGTGACTCTACTTCTCTAATGAGTACACACACGTTTATGAATGAACCAATTACACAACATGTAGGTCAGATGATTCAAGGTGTTTATCATCATCATGAAAAAACTGAATTGCTAGACGCAGTAAAAAATGTTACACTCGAAAATACATGGAAAAATGTATGTAAAAAGTATGAGGAGGTGATTCTAAATGTCGGAGAGTGTATACAACCAAAAAGATTTTCTTGAAGAAAAAATTCTAAGAGACTTTCATTTTCATGCTCCAGAAATAAATGAAGAGGTTCATGGAGAGCTACCTAAACTTACGAATAAAGCAAAAATATTTATTCAACAAACTTTACAAGAAAAAGATGCTTATTTTAGGTTTGGAGTATCCGGCGGAGGTTGTTCTGGATTTAACTATCTAATGGATGAAGATACCGAACTAAAAGAAGAAGATGTAATGTTTTCTGAATCGCCTAAAGCAATTATTGATTCTGTTAGTTTAAAATATCTTTATGGCTCAGTTATTGATGTTTCGGATAAAGGTTTTGGTCAATCTTTGATAGTAACTAATCCAGGAGCAAAACAAAGTTGTGGATGCGGAACTAGTTTTAGTTTTGATTTGGACTTATGGAATGGCAACTTTTAATTGGGTTATAAAAGAAAGTAAGCTCCCTTGGCTTAAACTTGATATAGAATTTCCATTTGAGGAAATGTTAAATGAAGCAAAAAATATCCGAAAATACTTTGTCGAACATAGAGCAGAAGAACAAATTCATGGATACAGACACAAAGGTTGGGCTAGCTTATCTCTTCATGGTATATCTCATAATCATACTAACCACTTTTCTTCATATGGGTATGGTTCTAACAGGGAGACTCCCTATAAATGGACTGAAATCTCTTCTAAGTGTCCAATAACAACAAATTTTTTTAAAAATAATTATCCTTGTGATAACTATTATCGATTAAGATTTATGTTATTAGAACCAGAAGGATATATAGCTCCCCATAATGATATGCAAGAACATAAGTTATCTCCAGTCAATATAGCATTAAATCATCCAAAAGGGTGTCTTATGAAAATGGTAGGACATGGTACTGTACCCTTTAAACAAGGTGAAGCATACTTACTTGATGTTGGGAATACACATGCTTACTATAATAAAAGTCATGAAGATAGGTATCATATAATTGTTCATGGTAATTATGCGTCTAATAAAAAATGGAAAGAGTTAGTTGAAAAAAGTTATACGAAAAATGGG
>JABGXK010000291.1 GCA_018675825.1 Flavobacteriales bacterium
ACCTGTGGATCACAAGAAGTATATGAAAAAATTTGTGAAGCATTTAGACCATTGACCAAAGAGCATATTTCAGTATATGGAGAGTTTAATGATCAAAGGTTAACTGGACTTCATGAAACTGCTTCTATTTCTGATTTTAGCTATGGAATATCTGATAGAGGAGCATCTATAAGAATTCCAATTATAACTGTAGAACAAGGATGGAAGGGTTGGCTAGAAGATAGAAGACCTGCATCAAATGGAGATCCTTACAAAATTGCCGGAAGAATTGTGAAAACTGTTAAATCAGCTAAAGTATGATTTAGTGGCTATTCTTATTGATTAGATAGACCCCAAAAGATAGTCCAAAAATAGATAATGCGAAGTACAACATATCAAGAGGGCTTTCGTATTTCATTTCCAAGACTCTTTCAAAGAAAGATACTATAAGAACCATAATAATAACCTTAATAATTTTATTCTTAAGTTCATCAAGATTCTCAATCTCTAATATAGATATTGATTTATCTTCACGAGCTATATCTATCTTAGATATAAAAAGCTCATATATTCCAAAACCAAATATCATCAAAACAACTCCTATTAAATAAAGATCAATAGCACCAATTAATTTCACTAACAGATTAGCATGAAAATGATTATCTTTTGACCAATCAGATTGGGTAATGGGAGTATACTCGATAAGAGCCATAATAATTTCATAACTACCTATTAGAAATAAAGCAACTGCTGATAAAACTGAGAAAATAACACCAGCAACAACTACAAATCGAGTTTTCCATAGTAAGCTTTCAAAAACTCTTTCTATTAATGACTGTTCATTTTTACTTTTTAATAACATATATATATGATTAGCTTACAAATATATAAATATGAATTTAATAAATATGAATAGGCATTTATACTAAAAAAACTAATAAATAATAAGTAAAAGAATAAATATAATATAGATAGATAGTACAAGCATTACTGTTTTTAAGTTTAAAGATCTATAAAAATAAATACAAGAAACCATTAAAGTAAAAAAGAAAAGTATTATTAAGGACCATAAAAACAAATTATCATCTAAAAAATAATCCCCAATAAACCCAATTCTATCAATTGGACTGTCTATTGAAATCGATTTATACATGAAATTATAGACCATTAAAGGCAGGCCTAAACCTATACATATATCAAAAATATTTGAACCATATGCATTAGAAAATGAATCAATTATCCTTCCATTTTTTGCATCTTTAACAGAAAGAATAGTATCCGGTATACTTGATGAAATTGCTACAATTATAAATGCAGAAAAAAACAAGTTAATATTAAAAAAATCAGATATTAAATCAACAGCATTGATTAGCAAATGGCATGAGGTTCCAATTAAGATCACGGATAAAAGAATAACAAAATAAGAAGAAAAAGTAGATAATCTATTATTAAAAATAATAGTAAATAACCTTAGATTTAAAATAGAATAAAGAAGATTAAAAGAATTATCTTTAGTATTAATAGAATTGGATGAAGAGGCTTGAATATTTTGACTTTCCTTTCTAGATGTTCGGTTATTATATATATATATAACATATATAATATAAAGAATGATTAACAAAAAGGAAATAAAAAGATTTAATCCAAAATAAAATCCAAAAAATAAAATAACAAAAGATAGTATCAGAAAAAAAGTATCCTCAACTACAACATCTCTATCTATCTTAAGTTCGACCTTTTTATTTTTATAATAAAGAAATAAATACGATATAATAGGAATACATGCAATATTAAATGCAGAACTTCCAATTATAGTAGCATATCCAGCAGAGAAACCCTCAATATCTTTATAATAAAAAAGAAACATTGAAGAAATAATTAATTCAGGTAATGAAGATGCTGCGGCATTAATAGTTGGCCCCTTTATCCCTTGAGCCATATTTCTTGTTAAATAATTAGCAGCAAGATCAAAACTTGTTGATATTTTCCATATTATGTATATGGAAAAAATGATCTGGATAATTGCAACAACTATCATAAATAAAATTTAAAGATATGTACTTTATTCTTCAAGATTATTTTCTATTTGACTTGCACTATCTCTAATCTCTTTCTTAATTTCATTAGATGCATCTTTAACGTCTCGCATAGTTCTACCTAGTGTTCTAGCTAAACTAGGTATTTTACTAGATCCAAAGAATATTATTATAAATAATAAAACAATAATGATTTCTTGACCGCTAATAAACAGAATCATATTAAAAAAATATAATTAAACAAATTACTTTTTATTATCTTCTTTCTCTCTCATGCTATCTAACATAATAGGTGCAGCAATAAATAAGGATGAATATGTTCCAACAATAACTCCAACCATTAAGGCAAACATAAATCCTCTAATAACCTCACCACCAAAAATAAATATAATCAGCAATACAAAGAAAGTTGTTAAAGAGGTATTAATTGTTCTACTTAAAGTGCTATTTAGTGCGCTATTCATATACTCTTTAATTTTCTTCTTTTTATTTAAAGATATGTACTCACGTACTCTATCAAAAACAACAACAGTATCATTAAGAGAGTATCCTATAATAGTTAAAATAGCAGCAATAAAAGCCTGATCAATTTCTAAAGAAAATGGTAAAATACCATAAAATACTGAAAAGATCGACAATACTATTATTACATCGTGAAATACAGCGGCAACTGCTCCTAAACTAAATTGCCATTTCCTAAATCTAAGTAATATGTACATGAAAATTACAAGTAAAGAAAAGATAATAGATTTTATAGCTGAAGATGCAAAATCATCAGCTATTGTAGCTCCAACTCGCTCTTTACTCATAATCTGATAACTAATTGATTTATCTTCTAAACTAATTACTGAGAGCCCTTCATTTAAT
>JABGXK010000292.1 GCA_018675825.1 Flavobacteriales bacterium
TAAATTTATTTGTAGATAAATGGGATAATAATAGACATAACCTCTCTTATGAAATTGATGGAATTGTTATAAAAGTCAATAATATAAATACTCAATCAAAACTTGGCTATACAGCTAAATCTCCAAGATGGGCAATTTCTTATAAATTTAAAGCTCTTCAAGCGAAAACTAAATTACTAGGCGTCTCATACCAAGTTGGCAGAACTGGTGCAATTACTCCTGTTGCAAACTTGGAGCCTATTCTATTAGCGGGTACTATAGTTAAAAGAGCTTCTCTTCATAATGAAGATCAAATACATAAGCTTGGTATTAAAATAAATGACTATGTCTTTATTGAAAAAGGAGGAGAAATTATTCCTAAAATAGTTTCTGTTTCTTTAAAAGATAGAGATTCATTTGCAACGTCAATTGAATTTATTAGAAATTGTCCTGAATGTAATGAGCCTTTAAATAGAATTGGAGAAGATGTTAAGCATTATTGTATAAACCAGATTAATTGTCTTCCTCAGCTTAAAGGAAGATTTGAACATTTTATTTCAAAAAAAGCATTAAATATTGATGGATTAGGTCCTGAAACAATTGATCTATTATTTAAAAATGAGAAAATTAAGGTTTTATCTGATTTATATTTATTAAAATATGAAGATTTATTACCACTAAAAAAAGATGGAAAAAAATGGTCTTATAATATAATAAATGGTATTGAAGAGTCTAAAAAAATTACCTTTGAAAAGGTTTTGTTTGGTTTAGGCATTAGATATGTAGGTGAAACTGTTTCAATAATTCTTTGTAAAAACTTTAATACTATTTATAATCTAATGTCTGCATCATATGAAGATTTAATAGACGTAGATGAGATAGGGGATAGAATTGCACAAAGTATAATTGATTATTTTGCTGTTTCTTCAAATATTGATTTAGTAAAAAGCTTAACTGATTTTGGTTTACAATTTAATTATTTAAGTCAAGTAAAATCTAATATTTTAAAAGATAAAAATATTGTTATCTCTGGAAAATTTAAAAATTATAGTCGTGAAGAATTAAAAGCTTTAGTTGAAGAACATAATGGAAAAACTATATCTAGCATTTCTAAAAAGACTACTTTTGTTTTAGCTGGAGAAAATATTGGTCCAAGTAAATTAAAAAAAGCTATTAACTTAGAAATAGAGATCATTAACATAAATCAATTCTTAAATATTTTAAATTTATGAGTTATCTAGATGATTTTAAAATTAAAATAGGTCAAATTGTTTTCCAGAATCAGTTAAAATATAATAAGAGAACAAAAGAAGTTTGTAATCTTGAAAGTGCTAAATCGATTGGAATACTTTATGAAGCTACTCATGAGGATCAAGTTAAACAAATTCAACCATTTGTTTCTTATTTTTTTAATCTTAAAAAGGAAGTTAAAGCATTAGGATATGTAAATTCTAAAAAACTTTCATATTGCCATACTCCAAAACTTCAATATGATTTTTTTTATATTAAGGATCTTAACTGGTATAATAAACCTCAAAATTATATTATTGATAATTTCATCAAAAAGGAATATGATATCCTTATAAATTTATGTGATAGTAAATGCATACCAATTAAATATCTTGTAGCAAGTTCTATTGCACATTTTAAGATTGGTCAACATGAAGATGGTTATGAAATTTATGACCTTATGATATCTCTTAAAAAAGATAAATCATTGATAAAGCTTATGTCAGAAATAAAACATTACTTACAACTTATAAATAAATAATTATGTTTAATTTTTCAGGAACAGGAGTTGCATTAATAACTCCATTTAATAATGATTTAAGTATTGATTTTGAATCACTTAACAATCTTATTGAACATGTTATTTTGGGAGGAGTTAATTTTTTAGTTATTCTTGGAACAACAGCAGAAACAACAAGTTTATCAAATAAAGAAAAAATTGACATAATAGATTTTATAGTTAAGATTAACGCAAAAAGAATTCCTTTAGTAATTGGCATAGGAGGTAATAATACTAATAAAGTTAAACAAGAAATTTTATCTAGAAATTTATTAGATTTTGATGCTATTTTATCAGTAACACCATATTATAATAAGCCTTCACAGGAAGGTTTATATCGTCATTATAGAGAAATATCTAAAATATCTCCTTTACCTGTAATTTTATATAATGTTCCTTCTAGAACAGGAGTTAATATGAATTATAAAACAACATTGAGATTAGCTAATGATTTTACTAATATTGTGGCTATTAAGGAAGCTTCAGGAGATATTCATCAAATTAAGAATATATTATCTAATAAACCATCAAATTTTAATGTTTTATCTGGAGATGATGCATTAACATTAGAAATGATTTATTTAGGAGCTACTGGAGTTATTTCTGTTATCGGACAATCTCATCCAAAAGAATTTTCTGAGATGGTTGATGCTGGATTAAAAAATGATAAATCTAAAGCAAATAAGATTCATGATGATTTATTTAAATTCTACCATTTTCTTTATTCAGAAGGCAATCCATCTGGAATTAAAGGTTTACTTTATACTATGAATATTTGTAAAAACATATTGCGTTTACCTTTAACAATAATAAATAAATCATTACTTCATGAATTAAAATTAATTATAAACAAATGAACTTTCTTAAAACATTAAAATATATGATATTCTTTTCAGCATTAAATGTATCAGCTCAACAATCATTTTATGATCTTACTATCAATTCAATTGATGGTGAATTAATTAATTTTAACACCTTTAAAGGCAAAAAGATACTTATTGTTAATGTAGCCTCAAATTGCGGGTTTACATCTCAATATAAGGCGTTGGAGGACCTATCTCAACAATATAAAGATTCTTTAGTTATTTTAGGAGTTCCTTGTAATCAATTTGGAGGTCAAGAACCTAAAAATGAAGTTGAAATTATAGAATTTTGCAAATCTAATTATGGAGTTACATTTTTAATGTCTGAGAAAGTTCATGTTAAAGGTAATAATCAACATCCTTTATATAGTTGGCTAACAAATAAAAAAAAGAATGGATCATCTAGCTCATCAGTTAAATGGAACTTTCAAAAATATTTAATTGATAATAATGGTAAGTTAATTAACTATTTTTATTCTACAACTTCACCAACCTCACGAAAAATAACATCAATTATTGAGCAATAATCAATAATATTTAGAGTTTACTAGATATAAAAATAATTTAGGAATATCCAAATATTGAAATTATCTTTGTAAAAAATAATTAAATGAAAAAAATATTTATATCCATTATATTAATATCTTCATTTCTATCATGTAGTAATTATCAGAAAATACTAAAAAGTGATGATATTAATTTTAAATATAATGAAGCTGTAAAATATTATAAGGATGCTGACTTCAATAGAGCTATGCCTATTTTCACAGAATTATTACCATTATTTAGAGGTACTGCTAAAGCTGAAGAGCTTGCTTATTATTATGCTTATACTCATTACTCAATAGGTGATTATCTTATGGCTTCATATTTATTTAATAAGTATATAATTAATTTTCCAAGAAGTTTACATTCAGAAGAAAGTAAATTTATGATTGCTTTTTGTCACTATCAAGAAGCTCCTGAGTTTTCTTTAGATGCTACAAATACAATAAAAGCAATATCTAAGTTTCAAGATTTTATTGACAAATATCCTCAGAGTGATAGTATAAAAACTTGTAATAATTTAATGGATCAGTTAAGATTAAATTTATCAAATAAAGCATTTGCTAATGCAAAACAATATTATACTACTGAAAACTATAGAGCAGCTATAACTGCTTTAGATAACGTATTAATTAATTATCCCAGCATAAAAAATCGAGAAGAGATATATTATATAATATTAGAATCCTCTTATTTCTTAGCTATTAATAGCATACAATCTAAAAAAGAAAATAGATTATTTAAAACTATTGATTCATATAATCAATTTATAGATAATTATCCATTAAGTATTTATAATACTAGTGCTAAAAAGATACATACAAATACATTAAAGACAATAGAAGAATTAAAACTAAATAAAAATGAAATTTAAAAAAACTGGAGCAGAAAAATCAACTATTACTAGAAATGTTAATAATTTAACAGATAAAACTGGAAATATTTTTAAAGCAGTTTCAATTCTTGCTAATAGGAGTAAACAAATTAATGAAAAGATGAAAGAAGAATTACTTTCAAAATTAGAGGAATTTGCCTTAGATCAAGAACAATTAGATGAAGTTTTTGAGAATCAAGAACAGATAGCAGTATCTAAATTTTATGAAAGTCTACCTAAACCTTGGGCTATTGCAATGCAAGAATTACTAAATGATGAAATATATATTAGTAAAATTGATGAATCAGAGGAAAATATAGTTGAATAAGCAGCATATATGCTAAATAATAAGAATGTTTTACTAGCTGTATCTGGAAGTATAGCCGCTTATAAAGCAGCTAATATCGTCAGATTACTTAAAGAATCTGGTTCAAATGTTCAAGTAATTCAAACTCCAAAATCCTTAGATTTTGTTACTCCTTTAACTTTATCTACATTATCTGGAAATCCTGTTATCTCAAAGATGATAAATGATGATAAAACATGGAATAGCCATGTTCAATTATCATTATGGGCAGATATTATGTTAATAGCACCAGCTACTGCAAAAACAATTTCTAAAATGGTTAGTGGTGATTGTGACAATATTTTATTAGCTACATATTTATCATGCATATGTCCAGTATATTTTGCACCTGCAATGGATCTTGATATGTTTAAACATTCTTCTACTAGAAAAAATATTAATAAACTTACTTCAATAGATAATATTTTATTGCCTCCAGCATATGGTAAGCTTGCTAGTGGTTTAGTTGGGGAAGGAAGAATGATGAATCCAGATAATATTATTTCTTTTATTAATAATGATCTAAGTAAAAATCTACCTTTTTCTGGAGTTAATATTTTAATCACTGCTGGATCTACTCATGAGCCTATTGACAAAGTAAGATATATCACTAACTATTCTTCAGGTAAAATGGGAGTTGCATTAGCAAAAGCTGGAGCAGATTTAGGTGCAAATATTACTTTAGTAATTGGCCCAAATAATAATAATATTAAGCATATAAACATTAAAGTTATAAATGTTACTAGTGCGGATGAAATGTATCAGACAGTAAAAAATAATTTTAAATCTAATGATATTGGCATATTTTCTGCTGCTGTTTCAGATTACACACCTATTTCTCAAGCTTCAAATAAAATTAAAAAATCAAATAATAATTTAATTATTAACTTAAAGCCAACAAAAGATATTTTACACGATATGTCTTTAAATAAAAATAAATCTCAGTATATTGTAGGTTTTGCTTTAGAAACAGAAAATGAGCTTGAAAATGCAAAGAATAAGCTAATAAATAAAAAACTAGATTTAATTATATTAAATTCTTTAAAAGACAAGGGTGCCGGATTCATACATGATACTAATAAAATAACCATTATAGATTCTGAAAATAATATTGATAATTTTAAAATAAAACCTAAGCTTGAAGTTGCTAAAGATATTTTTGCTAAAATTCTAATTCATAGGAGATGAAAATATATATTCTTTTGCTTTTTTTATTCATTACTAATAATTTATTTTCCCAAGAACTAATTTGCAATGTAATGGTTAATTCTAATCAGATTCAAACAAGTGATAGACAAATATTTACTTCACTTCAAAAATCTATTTATGAATTTGTTAATAATACTAAATGGACAAATACAAAAATTGAAAATGAAGAACGAATTGAATGTTCAATAATGATTAATATTAGTAAAATGATATCAAATGATGTTTTTGAAGGTACACTTCAGATTCAAAGTAAAAGACCTGTCTTTGGAACATCTTATCAAGCAACAATTCTAAATTATCAGGATCAAAATTTTAAATTTAATTATCAAGAATTCGAAGCTTTAGAGTTTACAGTTAATACGCATCTATCTAATTTAACATCTGTTATAGCATTTTATGTTAATATTATAATTGCTTTAGATTTTTCAACATTTTCTGAGGATGGAGGCATGGAATATATTGGAGTTTCTCAAAAAATAGTTAATAATGCTCAGAATGTCTCTGAAAAAGGTTGGAGAGCCTTTGAAAGTGATAGAAATAGATATTGGCTAGCATACGATCTTGCAGATCCACGTTATACAGCATTTCAAAGGTGTTTATATGCTTATCATCGATTGGGTCTTGACAAGTTAGCTGAAGAGCCAGATGATGCTAGATTTGAGATAACAGAGGCTCTAGAATCATTAAAGGATATTTATAGAGAGAATCCCTCATCATTTTTATTGAAATTATTTTTTGATGCTAAATCTGATGAGATTGTAAAGATTTATTCTGAAGCTTTTCCAAATGAACAGGCAAGAATTGTTAAAACTCTAGTCGAGATTGATCCAACAAATTCAAGTAAATATCAAAAAATCCTCAATTCTAATCAAGAAAAATAAATGCTTCACAATTTAAAAATTAATAATTATGCTTTAATTAATAATTTAAATATTAATTTTTCTAAAGGATTTACAGTTATTTCCGGAGATACAGGTTCAGGAAAATCAATTATTTTAGATGCCATTTCAATTTTACTTGGTAAGCGACTTGATAAATCAAATTTTAATAACAAGAAATGTGTTATTGAAGCAGAATTTATAATTTCAAAAAATATAGAATCTTATTTTATTGATAATAATTTAGATTTCGACGAAAACACCATTCTTAGAAGAGAAATCAATATAAATGGGAAAAATCGAGCTTTTATTAATGATACTCCAGTTTCAATATCATTATTATCAGAATTTAGTGCCCTAATAATTGAAATACATGCTCAACATGAAAATTTACTTATTAAAACTCCAGATAAGCAATTATTAATAATTGATAAGATAGCAAATAATACTGACCTTAGGTTAAATCATAATAATTTATTTGATTCGTATATGTCAATTTTAAATGATCAAAAGAATTTTAATAAACAAAATGTTTTAAATACAGATGACTATAATCTACTTAATTTTCATTATAAAGAAATTAATAATGCTGATATTCAAATAAATGAATTAGAAGATTTAGAAAATAAGATAAACACACTTCAAAATATACATGAGATATCTGAGATTTCTCATACCTCATATTCATTACTATCTGATGAAAATTTAATTATAGATAATTTAAATCAAGTAAAAAAAATCTTATCAAAATTTGAGAAATTTAAAGATCTTAATTTAAGAATTAATGCAAATCTTATTGATTTAATTGACATCTCTTCAGACTTAAAAAATATAATTGATAATTTAAGTGAAAATAATAATGATTTAGATAGTTTGTCTAATAGACTAAATATCATTAATAATATTTTAAGTAAACATAAAGTTAATACTATTGAAAATCTGTTTGAATTTAGGGACTCTATTAAAAAAAATATAAATTTATATGAGAATTTTGAAATTGAGAAAACAAAAATTTTAAATAAGATTGATAAAAGCTATAGTTTATTAAAGATTTCTGCTAAAGCACTTACTAATTCTAGACTTAAAGTTGTTCCTAAATTTGAAAAAGAAATTAAAATCCTTTTAAATTCTCTAGCAATGCCCCACGCAGAATTTAAAATTTGTATTAAAGAAAGTGATACTATTAGTAAAAATGGTATTGATAATATTAAATTTCAATTTAGTTCTAATCGTGGTATTACTGTTCAAGACATTGATAAAGTTGCATCGGGTGGAGAAATCTCAAGATTAATGCTAGCATTAAAATATAAAGTATCAACTTATGATGGAATTGAAACACTAATTTTTGATGAAATTGATACAGGTGTTTCTGGAAAAATAGCAAGTTATATGGGAGATTTGATGTTAGAAATAAGTAAGAAAACTCAATTAATTTCTGTTACTCATCTTCCTCAAATTGCATCTAAATCTAATGATCATCTAAAGGTTTCTAAAATTATAGATAATGACGAAACTAATACAGAAATTAAATTATTAAATAAAAGTGAAAGAATACTTGAAATTGCAAAATTATTAAGTGGTAAAACAATTTCTGAAGCTGCAATTACTAATGCAAAGGAATTGTTAAATCAATAATTATATATTTGTAAAAAATTGATATATGAATAATAATTTATTAAAAGGGAAAAGAGGGATAATTTTTGGAGCACTTGATAATAAATCAATTGCATGGAAAGTTGCAGAACATGCTCATAATGAAGGTGCTAAATTTGTTTTAACTAATGCGCCGATTGCATTAAGAATGGGTACTATTGATGTATTGGCAAAACAGACAAATTCTAAAGTCATTGCTGCTGATGCAACTAACATGGATGATTTAAATAATTTGTTTACTGAAGCAATGAAAGAACTTGGTGGTAAAATTGATTTTGTTCTTCATTCTATTGGAATGTCAGTAAATGTAAGAAAGGGTAATCCTTATTTTGAACAAAATTATGACTACACAATGAAAGGTTTTGATGTTTCAGCATTATCATTTCATAAGGTAATGCAATCTGCATGGA
>JABGXK010000293.1 GCA_018675825.1 Flavobacteriales bacterium
GTTAATTGCACTACTCCAGCTAATTTTTTTCATGTTTTAAGGAGGCAATTAAAAAGAAACTATAGAAAACCCCTTATTGTTTTAACACCTAAAAGTCTATTAAGACATCCTAAATGTATTTCTTCAATTGATGATTTAGCAAATGGTTCTTTCTGTAATATTATAGATGATAATATTGAAAAAAACAATGTGACAAAATTAGTTTTATGCTCTGGAAAGATTTATTATGAACTGATAGAGAAAAGAACTTCTTTAAAAAATAAAAATATAGCTATTGTAAGAATAGAACAAATCTATCCTCTTGATATTCCTTATTTAGAGAAGATACATTTAAAATATAACAAACCTGATATCTTTTGGGTACAAGAAGAGCCTGAAAATATGGGAGCATGGTTATTTATTTTATCTGAACTTAGGTCATTAAATATACAGGTTGTGTGTAGGGAAGCTAGTGCTGCTACTGCAAGTGGATCGACAAAAGATTCATCTTATAAGCAACAATTAATAATTGATCAAGTTTTTAAATAGAATAACTAACAATATTATACTTTTGTATTACATTATTAAAAAATAAAATCTTATGCTATTAAAGATGTTAGTTCCTAGCCCAGGAGAATCAATTTCAGAAGTTGAAATTGCTGAGTGGTTAGTTGAGGATGGTGATTATGTCGAAAAAGATCAAACTATTGCTGAAATTGATTCAGATAAAGCAACTCTAGAACTTCCAGCTGAGCAGAGTGGAATGATTAAAATAGTTGTTAAAGACGGAGAGACTGTAGCTGTTGGTGATGTAGTATGTATTATAGATACTGATGCTATTATACCGGATAATATTAATAACAAGAATAATGAAAAGAAAAAAGAACCACTACCTAGCCCTTCTTCTAACAAAAAAAATGCTGTAAAAAAGACTCCATTAGCTGATGTAATGATTAAAAAAAATAATATTGAACAAAAAGATATTATTGGAAGTGGTGACTTCGGGAAAATAACAAAAAACGATGTTTTAAATATTATAAATAGAAATACCGATTCTAAAGGTAGGAGTGTTGAATTTAAAAAAATGACATCTTTAAGACGTAAGATAGCGAGTAGATTAGTTACTGTTAAAAATGAAACAGCTATGCTGACAACATTTAACGAAGTAGATATGTCTGCTGTTATGAATTTACGAGCTATATATAAAAAAGATTTTATTACTAAACATAATATTAATCTTGGCTTTATGTCATTTTTTTCTAAAGCTGTCACAAAAGCAATAATAGAATTCCCAGATATTAATGCTATGGTAGATAGTGAAAATATAGTTCATTATAGTTATGTTGATTTAGCAATAGCTGTAAGTTCACCTAAAGGTTTAATGGTTCCTGTTATTCGAAGTGCAGAGAAATTAACCTTTAGAGAAATAGAATCTGAAATTAAGAGATTAGCACTTAAGGTAAGAGATGGAAAGATTACTATTGATGAAATGTTAAATGGTACATTTACCATTACAAACGGAGGAGTTTTTGGATCAATGCTTTCTACACCTATTATTAATCCACCTCAAAGTGCTATACTTGGCATGCATAATATTGTAGATCGTGCTATTGTTATAGATGGAAAAGTTGTAGTTCGACCAATCATGTATCTTGCTTTATCCTATGATCATAGAATTATTGACGGAAAATCCTCTGTTGGTTTTTTATGTAAGGTTAAAGAGTTTTTAGAAAATCCAGAAGCTAATTTAATGGATAATAATATTAGAGGATCTTTAGAACTCTAGATTTTCTATTCTTCCGGAGCTAAAGTTAATTCTAATCCTTCTAGATCTTCTGTAATAGGTATTTGACAACTTAATCGACTATTGTCTTCTACATTAAATGCTTCTGAAAGCATTGCCTCTTCTTGGTCTTCCATTTTTGGAAGCCTATGTTTAGATGTTATATAACACTGACATGATGCGCACATTACCATTCCACCACAAACTCCGATTGTTCCCTCTGGTGCTAATTCATATGACCGAATAACTTCCATCAAATTCATAGCCATATCAATTGGAGCCTCAATATTGTGTAATTGACCTTCTCTATCTGTTATTAGGATTTTAACATCAGACATTTAGTATATTATTTATTTATTGCTTGAACTACTGATTTTGGAGCTTCTTTTCTTGTCCCATCAAAACCATCTATACCACTTACTGTTGTATATTTAAGAACATATTTTTTGCCTGGATTTATTATTCTGTAAGCTGATTGACACATTAGAGTTGCTTCATGAAAACCACACAATATAAGTTTTAATTTTCCGGGATAAGTATTTACATCACCAATAGCAAATATGCCTGGAATATTAGTTTGGTAATCAAATGTATTAACTTTTATTGCATTCTTTTCAATGTCTAATCCCCAATTAGCTATTGGTCCTAATTTAGGTGATAATCCAAAGAGTGGAATAAAGTGATCAATAGCTAATTCAGTATCCTCACCATCTTTGGTTATGATTATGCTAGTTAATTTTTCTTTTCCATTTAGTTTAGTAATTTCTGCAGGTGTTATAATTTTTATTTTATTTTTATTTTTCAAGTCTCTAACCTTTTCTACTGAATCTAGTGCTCCTCTAAATTCATTTCTTCTATGAACGAGAGTTACTTCTGCATTTATATTTGCTAAAAAAATACTCCAGTCTAAAGCTGAATCTCCTCCACCTGCTATTACTATTTTTTTGTTTCTATAAATTTCTGGATCCTTGATTATATATTCTATTCCTTTATCTTCATAAAATGAAATATTTTCTATTTGAGGTTTTCGAGGTTCAAAACTACCAAGTCCTCCAGCTATTGCAACTACCTTAGCTTGGTGCTTTGTTCCTTTATTAGTTGTTACTGTAAATATTCCCGTATCACTTTTTTCTATTTTTTCAGCTCTTTCTGCTAATGTAAAGCCAGGTTCGAATTGTTTACATTGTTCAAGCAAGTTTACAGTAAGATCTCCGGCTAATATTTCAGGGAATCCAGGTATGTCATAGATAGGTTTTTTAGGATATATCTCAGAACATTGCCCTCCCGCTTGAGGTAGTGCGTCAATTAAGTGGCATTTTAATTTTAGTAATCCTGCTTCAAAGACAGTAAAAAGACCTGTTGGTCCTGCTCCTATTATGATTATATCAGTTTTAATCATTTATATCTTGTAAATTATTATTTCGGTAAAATTACAAAGCTTTTTTCAATTTATAATTGTTTATTATTTTTATTAGATAATAACATTAATCTAAAAAACTATATTTTTGTAAAAAACATATTAGAATGGCAATTAAGATTACTGATGACTGTATAAATTGTGGAGCATGTGAGCCAGAATGTCCAAATAATGCGATATATGAAGAGGATCAACCTTGGAAATTCTCTGATGGCACAGGGCTGTCTGGATCTATAACATTATTAAATGGTAAGGTAACTAATGCTGATAAAGAAAATACCGATGGTGGTTTTGCCGAAGATTTTTATTTTATTGCTACTGATAAATGTACTGAATGTAAGGGTTTTCATGATGAACCACAATGCGCGGCAGTTTGTCCAGTAGATTGTTGTGTTTCAGATGAAGAAAATATAGAAACAGAAGAGAAACTTTTAGCTAAGAAAAATTGGATGCATTTGTAGGAATATTTATTTATCCGTTTATTGCTAAAACTTCTTTTATCTCATTACCTAATTTTTGGATTAATAATGATTCTATACCTTGCTTTAGTGTTGCTGTAGATGATGGACATCCACTGCAGGCTCCTTTTAAAATAACTTTTACTATTCCGTTATCATAAGAATCAAATTCTATGGCTCCTCCATCTCCCTCAACTGCTGGTTTAATATACTCATCTAATAAACCTATAATATTATTTTCTATATCAGTTAATTCCTTATTAACTTCTTTTTCAGTAATGGGAGACTCAAGATTTTTTCTCTCAACTAATTGTATATTTTTTGAATAGTTTTTTATTTCATCTTCATTTAAAATTCTTGTTATAAAGTTCCTTAGCTCTAACGTAATCTCTTCCCATTCAATGGTATCAACTTTTGTAATTGATATAAAATTTGTACTTAAAAAAACACTTTTTACAAAGGGAAGGGAGAATATTTTATAGATCATAGGTATTTTTTTAGCATCATTTTCTTTTAAGAATTCAAGACTTTTGTCAGCTAACATTCTGTTTGAGACAAATTTCATAACTTTTGGATTTGGAGTGCTTTCTATGTAAATACTATAATTCATAATTTTTATTTTTACAAAAATACAAACTCATAAAAATATGGCATTAATAAAATCATTAAATAATTATCATCCTATAATTTCTAGAGATGTTTTTTTGGCTAATAATGCAACGGTTATAGGAGATGTTAGAATAGGAGAATATAGTAGCGTTTGGTTTAATGCAGTTATAAGAGGAGATGTAAACTCTATAATAATTGGTAGTAAAGTAAATATACAGGATGGAGTAGTTATTCACTGTACGTATAAAAAAACAACTACAGTTATAGGTAATAATGTTTCAATTGGTCATAATGCTATAATTCATGGTTGTACACTTGAAGATAATGTTTTGATCGGAATGGGAGCTATTATTATGGATGGAGCAGTAATTCAAAAGAATTCAATTGTAGCAGCTGGATCAGTTATAACAAAAGATACATTAGTGAAGTCAGGATCTATCTATGGTGGTCTTCCTGGAAAATTAATAAAAAAAATGTCAGAAGAAGAAATTGCAAATCTAACTTATGGTATCGCAGATAATTATGTTAAATATTCTTCTTGGTATGTTTAGTTAATTATTTCCATATATCAATTTCTTCTAATTTTATATTTTCCTTAAAAAAGAAAGAAGCACTCTTTTCAAAAGATTCAGTAAAATTTGAAACAATAAAATGATAATAACTATTATTCGAGGAACTTTTAATATTTAGTTTTTTCAACTCTTCTTTAATATGTTTTGTGATTATTTCGGTAGAATCTATTATATGTATCTTACTATTAAATAACTTATTAATTTCTTCTTTAATCAAAGGGTAATGTGTGCATGCTAGAATTAGTGCATTGATGCTATCTAGAGTTTTATTATCTAAATAATTTTTTATTATAGAAGTACTAATTTCCTGATTAAAGAAGCCTTCTTCTATCATTGGAGCTAAAAGTGGTGTTTCTAATGAAACAACATTTATTAATTTATTTATTTGATTTATTTTTTTTTCATAAACGTTTGAATTAATTGTAGCTTTTGTCCCAATTACACCTATTTTTTTAATTTGATCTTGATCGTTTAAGCTATCTACAACTGGGTCAATTACATTGTATATAGGTGTATCTGTAATATGTGTTTTAATTGCTTTATAGGCTACTGATGACGCGCTATTACAAGCAATAATTATTGCTTTACAATTTTTAGATTTTAGGAATCTAGCAATACTTAAGCTATATTGTTTTATTGCTTTATCTGATTTTTCACCATATGGTAAATGTTTTGTATCTCCAAAATATATGAAGCTTTCATTTGGAAGTGTTTTTTTAAGAGCATACGCTATAGTCAACCCTCCGATACCTGAATCAAATATACCAATTGGATTATTACACATTTATTAAATAGTATCTTTAGAATGCTTTCAAGCCTTATTTAAAGATTAAGTTTCTTTTTAACTTTTTGGAGGATGTTTTCACTTTCTTTAGCAAATAAGATACTTCCGACACTTTTATCAAAGATATATGTATAATCTCCTTCACTTGCTACATCTTCAATCGCTGTTCTAGCCTTTTCTAAGATTGGTTCAAGTAGCTCCTGCTCTTTGCTTTGAAGAGCTTGTTGAGCATTTTGCTGGAATGATTGAATTCTCTGTTCTAATCCAGTAATCTCAGTTACTTTATCTTGTTTTACTAAATCAGTATAAGTAGATTCGTTGCTTTGATACTCCTGAACACTTTGCTGGTATTCAGCTGTCATAGCTTGAAGTTGTGATTCTAAACTTTTTGCAAATGTTTGAACTTCCTCTTCAGCAGTTTTTCTCTCCGGCATTAAAGAAAGCAACTCTTGTGAGTCAATATATCCAAATTTATTTTGTGCATATGAACTAATTGTAATTAAGCATGTTATTGATAGTATTAATATTTTTCTCATTTTTTTGTTTTTATTAGATTATTTAATATCCTAGTATTTCTAGTATTTCATCACTTTTATCAAGATTTGGATCTGTATATAGCATTATTAGATCACTAGAGCTGTCAAATATAATTGCGTATTTATTATTGCTAGCTAGCTTCTGTACGGCATCATATATTTTATCTTGAATAGGTTTTATAAGCTCTTGTCTTTTCATATATAAATTACCTTCAGGAGCAAAATATTTTTTTTGTAAATCTTTTGCTTCAATTTCCTTACTCATGATTGCTTCTTCTCTTTTATTTTTCATAGGCTCAGTAAGCAAAACTTGCTCTTGTTGATATGCTCGATACATTGCATCGATATCTGCATATTTAGTTTCAATTTCTTTTTGCCATTCTGCTGAAAAAGCATCTAATTTATCTTGAGCTTGTTTAAATTCAGGGATTTTATTAAGTATATAATCAGTATCAATATATGTAAATTTCTGAGCATTTACATTAGTATTGTTTATTAGTAATATTAGTAAGAGGTAAATTATTTTTTTCATATTTTCTACAAATTTAGTTAAAAATTCTGTCCTATTGAGAAATGGAATTGACCTCCGTTTGAATCAGGATTTCCAGGTATTTCATCTAATCCCCAACCATAATCTAATCCCATCATACCTATCATAGGAAGCATAATCTTTACTCCTATTCCCACTGTTCTTTTAACTCCAAAAGGATTAAAATTGTCAAATTTTTCCCATGCATTTCCAGCTTCTATAAATGCTAAAGCATACATTGTTGATGAGGGGTTAAGACTCAAAGCATATCTAAGTTCAGCAGTGTATTTATTGTATATAGTTGCTCCTGTTTGAGGTGATATAGAGTTGTTTGAATAACCACGAAGAGAGACTAGTTCTCGTCCATCATTCATATAACCCATACCGCTTAAACCATCTCCTCCAACATAAAATCTTTCAAATGGAGAAATTCCTAACTGTTCATTATATGCTCCTAAGAAGCCAAACTCGGTTCTTGTTGCTAGAACTAATTTGTCCGTAAATGGGGAGAACCAGGTAGCTTTAAATTTCCATTTATAATATTCTACCCATTCATATTTTTCTTGGTCAGTTAGTGTTGAATAGTCATCAGTATCATCAAAAATTGAGTAAGGAGGAGAGACTTTAAGTGACAATAAAAAATTAGAACCTTGTCTTGGAAAATTTATTTGATCCACAGAATTTCTACCAATATTAATATTATAATTAACATTATTTGACTCTCCATTTCTAAATGAAAAAAATGATTGAGAGTTATTTAATTTATATTGAACATAATTCAATCCATTATATAATGTAAAATAATCATCTGGATTCTTAAGTCTTTTTCCAATTCCTAGACTTAATCCTGACACTTGAATCTCTTGTCTTTCTTCGCTAGTTAATCCATTTGAAGAAATTGATCTATATAAAGAAACCTGCAAAGATGTTGGTTTTTTACCTCCAAGCCATGGCTCAGTAAATGCCATATTGTAATTTTGATAATATGCGCCATTTGATGATGCCCTTAGTGATAATCTTTGTCCATCTCCTGATGGTAGGGGTCTCCATTTTTCTCCTTTTAGAATATTTTTAGATGAAAAGTTGTTAAATGTTAATCCTAGTGATCCAACTACTCTTCCTCCTCCCCATCCTCCTTGCATTTGTATCTGATCAGAAGATTTTTCCGAAACAATATATGTTATATCAACTTCATTTCTTGAAGGGTTTGGCTCAACTTTAACATCAAACGCTTCTGGGTCAAAATATTGCATTTGAGCAAGTTCTCTTTGAGATCTCATAATATCTGATCGTTTAAATAAATCCCCAGGCCTTGTTCTAATTTCACGCATAATAACATGATCTTGTGTTTTAGTATTTCCATTTACAGAAATCTTATTAATTCTTGCCTGATCCCCTTCGTATATACGTATTTCTAGATCAATAGAATTATTATTTGTGGAAATCTCAATTGGCGTAGCATTGAAAAAAAGATAGCCATCATCTAAATACAATGAACTTATATCATTTCCTTCTTGATTTCCAAATAAGCGTGAATCAAGTATAGATTGGTTAAATAGATCTCCCTTTTTAATTCCTATTTGTCTAGAGAGCTCTTCATTAGTATACCTTATATTACCAATAAAACTAATATTTCCAAATAAGTATAGCTCCCCCTCATCAATTGTCATTTCAATTGTTAATGTATTATCATTATTAAGGTAATTTGTATCATTAATGATTTTAGCATCTCTATATCCTTTATTATTATATTCGCTAATTATATTTTCCTTATCATCATCATAATTTGCTTTTATAAATTTAGATACTTTAAAAAACCTCCATTTGTTTTTAACTTTTGTTTCTTTCATGCTTTTTTTAAGTTTTTTATTACTTATAGCATATATAGTGTCTTTCTTATTAAAGAATGTTTTATTATTATTTAACATTTTTTTTCTACCATAGACAACAATATCTTTAATTTTAATTTTCTTAGATTTTTTGATATCTAATATTAGAACTGATGAATTTGGAGAAAGTGAATCTTTGGAGAGATAATGATTAATTTGAACATTTAAAAAACCTTTATCTATATAAAATTTCTCAATTTTATTAATACTATTTTTTATTAGATTTTCTGTTAGGATTTTCCCTCTCATTAATTGCAAATCTTCTTTTAAATTTGTTATATCTGATTTACTTATATTTCCTGAAAATTTAAACTTTGAAAGTCTTGGGTATTCCTCAAGAATTATTTTAAGATATATACTATCATTAATAATCTCCCCAAGTTCAATGTTAATATTTGAGAATAGGTTTTGCTTCCAAAGTTTATTAATAGCCGTACTGATATCATTTCCTGGAATTGTAATTTTTTGATTTATTTTTAATCCACTAATATCTGAGATAGTAGATTTGTTTAGATACTTAATTCCAAAAATAGATATTCCACTAAGGGTATATTCTTTTGGTTGAGTGTAGTCTATACTTTCATTCACTATTGTATCTTGAGCATTAAGCATAGTGTTTTGTGATATAAGGATGAATAAAATTAAAATAATTTTTCCTCTCATATTACTCTTTATTTGTTTTTCCAAATCTTCTCTCTCTATTTTGGTAGTTAATAATTGCCTTTTTTAGATCTTCTCTTCTAAAATCAGGCCACATTTTATCAGTGAAATACAATTCTGAATATGCAATCTGCCAAAGCATAAAGTTACTAATTCTATGCTCACCACTTGTTCTAATTAAAAGCTCAGGATCTGGAACGTTTTTTGTAGTTAAATATTGTTTAAATATTTCCTCAGAAATTTCTTCTTTAGTGATATTACTATCAATGATATTTTTCACTGCATTTATGATCTCCCATTTCCCACTATAACTAAGAGCTAGTATTAGAGTCATGCTTTTATTTTCTTTTGTTATATCTATGCATTCACATAATTCTTTCTGACATCTGTTAGGGAGTTTACTGATATTACCAATTGTTTGCAGTTTAATGTCATTGTCAAGTAAAGTTTTCGTTTCTTTATGTATTGAGGATACTAAAAGAGTCATTAAAGCATTTACCTCTTGTTTTGGCCTATTCCAATTCTCAGTTGAGAAGGCAAATAGAGTAATATATTTAATCCCATACTCTACAGCACCCTCTATTGTGTCACGAACTGCTTTAACACCATTGTTATGTCCGAAAAGTCTATTCTTACCTTTTTCTTTAGCCCATCTACCATTTCCATCCATTGTAATGGCTATATGTTTTGGTAATTTAAGAGTATTAATTATTTGATTCATATTTTAAAAAAGGATATTTTTATTGCAAATCACATCCTTTGGTATTACCACTAAGTCTAAATGAAATTGTAAGTCCAGTGAAATAATACCAGTCATTTTTTAATTCGTTTCCTCTTTGTTCATTTTTATTATGAGAGTAAGTAGGGTCAGACATTTCAATACTATTAGAATTAAATTCATTTGGTGAGCCAGGGTAAGTTGTGCTTACATCATCAAGGTAATCAGTATATGTTTTTCGTGCGCTAAAAGAGAGAATAAGGTTTAATGTTTTACTTAATGATAATTTAACACCTCCTCCCATAGGAACTGATATTTGAGTTCTAGAGTATTTTTTTCTTGTTGGATATGCAGTTGTGCCTTGCCCTTCAGTTCCTAGTGGCTGAAGATCTACCCATTCGCCTATTGAGTTTTCAGCTTGAGGATTAAAGTTATATATTGAGATACCACTAAACAAATATGGAGTCCAATTGTATAATAGATTGCCTACTTCATATGGTAGAAAGTTAAATTCAATTTGAGAGGAGAGTTCTTGAATTGAAGATCTAAAATGCAATCCTCTATTTAAACGTATTGGGTCTTCTGATGTACGATCATCAGCCTTAATATTTAATATTAGAATTTCAGCTTTTACAGAAAATCTTCTATCAATATTTCTTCGGATGATTAATCCAGCAGCTGGTTTAGTGAAATTAAAATGATTAGAGTTGAGGTCACCTGTATAATATGAAATCCCTGATTTAAAACCGATCTCTGAATTTGGTTTAAATAATTGTGCAGATGTTTCAAATGATATAAATATTAAACCTATCAGAACAGGTAATATCTTAAAGTATTTAATATAATTATTTATCATTTTTAGTATACAAAGATAGTTTACAAATATACTTTTTATCTCTTATTTTATAAAACATAATATTAATTTCTTTTATCGATACCCCACATTAATTTATGCCTTATAGTTGATGTAAATGAATTGCCTTGAGGCTCAATAAGGGTAATCCTAAAATCTGCTTTCTTTATGGTAAGCTCAATAGATGAGTCAAATGCTCTTGAGCATGAATCTAAAGATACTAGAGCTAATTGATCCCTATCTTCAACTTTAAGTTTAATGATACTATTATCATTGATTACTATCGGGCGTACATTTAAATTGTGTTGAGCAATGGGGGTAATTATTATATTGTTTGTTCCTGGCGTGATTATAGGACCTCCGCAACTAAGTGAATATCCAGTTGAGCCTGTTGGTGTAGATACTATCAAACCATCTGCCCAATATGTATTTAAAAATTCGTTGTCTACGTAAGCATCAATTTTTACCATGGATGAAGTATCCTTTTTAACTACAGAAACTTCATTTAAAGCAAAATTTTTATTTTTAAAAAGATTATTAGATGTAGTTAATGTAAGTAGTGTACGTCGATCAGTTTTATAATTATTTTTTAAAAGATCATTAATTGCTTCATCTATTTGATCTGGAGCAATGCTTGAGATAAAACCTAATCTACCAGTATTTATGCCCATAATAGGAATATTACTACTTCTCACATAAGAGACTGCCTTTAAAAGCGTTCCATCACCACCGACACTAAATAAAATATCTGCTTGATTTTTTAGTTCTTCATGATTTTTAAACGTTACAATATCATTCTTAAATCTTAACTTATCGTTAATAAATTCTAAAAATTTTTCTTCAACACATATTTGAATTTTTTCAGCTTCCAGTTTATTTATTAGATGCTGTATATATTTGTTAAAGTTCTCAGAAAAAATTGTACCAAAAAGTGCTATTCTCATTTCTTTATTTATTAACTCCAAATGGGCTTGAAAAGTGTAAAAATAATCCTTTTTCACCTAATTTGTTAATTGAATACTCAATTCTAAGCATTTTATCATAATATGTTATGTATTCTAAGCTTATTCCCTTACCCCAGAGTATTGAGTTAGTAAGAGAGTTTTCAGCAAAATTAGACTGGTTATTTGCATACCCAAAATCAGAAAAAATTGAGGTATAGATAGAAAAGTGTGCCTTATTGAATTGTTTTGTTTTAATATATGAAAAATTAAGATCTTTTTTTCTAACAAGACAGTATTTAATAGCGGTTTTAGATAAATAGTAGTCTTCTCCGTCTATTATATAATATTCATAACCTCTAACGTAATCTTCAAAACCAAATGTTTCGTGAGAAAAGTATGCTTGTTCACCTGAAGAAGTGATTCTTGATCTTAAGCTTGAACCACCAAACCACCTATTAGAAAATTGAAAGTGTTTTTCTAGATGGCTATTAATCTCATAGTGGCTAATTGGGCTTTCTTGAGATATATTTTTTGCAATTTCTATATTTATATAATGTCCTTTTAGTGGATATTTGTTATTATCTCTATTTTCATGTATTATTTGATATCCAAGTTTATAAAAGCTGCCTTGAGTTTGGTTATTTGATAAGTAATTAGGATTAAGGAAAGATATTGTAGAGTCTATTATTGATTTAAAATAGTTTAAATTAAATTTTTGTTTTGTTTTAAGATTAATTCTATAAACTATCTCAAAATTAATAACTAAGTCTTTTGATGTGTAAGCATCTTTGTTATTAAAATATTGCAGTTCATTATTTAATGTCTTATAATATGTTTTCTTTCTTCTAAATAATTCTATTTGTGAATTTAGACCTAATGTTTTTCTCTTATTAAAAAATAGGTTTTTATAACTCAAAAGGTAGTGCTCTTTAAAGCCCCTTCTAAACTTGATCATAATTAGCTCATCTAAACCTCTAAAATTTTCAATATTTATAAAGAATCCATAGTTAAGTCTTGAAAAGTCTTTATAATCACTTGTTTGAAAATCTTGCCACCAGGTATTAAAGTTCCTTTCTGAAACTTCTAAAATTGGATAAGGCCAAACATACCACCTTTCAATAACTTCAATTTTTAGTATTATTTCAGAAATACTAATATTATATTCTATAGTTATAAAATTAAATAGATTAGTATTTGTGAGATTATTTTTACTTTCAGTTATTAATATTTCTAGCTCTTCTATCGTAATAGATTGATTCTTGCTTATTGCAAGCTCTCTTAGTATTGTTATATCTTTTGTTGTTTTATTTCCTTCAATAATTATTTTGGAAATGTAATATATTTTTTTATCAGAAGGTAAATTTCTCACTTGATGATAATTAGTAATAGCATGTATATTAGAAGATAATAATATGCCTAGTAGCATTGATATTCTAATCATCTTATTTATAGTCTTTAGATTTTTTTAGTTTTTCTTTTATATGCTATAAAAGAGAAGAGCAATTAATATTGTTTTTATAATAAAATTCAAAGTTTCTATATGGCAAACATACTATTTTTTACTTTTGTCTAAAATTTAAAAGATATGACATACTTAAGTGTAAATATCAATAAGATTGCAACACTTCGTAATGCTAGAGGGGGAGATCTTCCAGATGTAGTCAAATCTGCAATTAAATGTCAGTTATTTGGAGCAGATGGAATTACGATACATCCACGTCCTGATCAAAGGCATATCACAAGAAATGATGTTTACAATCTAAAAGAGGTAATAAAAAAAGAGTATAATATTGAAGGGTACCCTTCTGATAACTTTGTAAAGTTAGTTATTGATATAATGCCTACTCAAGTGACGTTAGTACCTGATGCCTCAAATATTATTACCTCAAATAATGGTTGGGATACAGTAAAAAACTATTCTTTACTTAAGGATGTAATTAAAGAGTTTAAAAAAAACAACATAAGAACATCAATTTTTGTCAATCCAAAAATAAAGATGGTAGAAGGAGCTAAACTTTGTGGAACAGATAGGGTAGAACTTTACACAGAAGATTATGCTACAAATTATTTTTTTAATAAAGAAAAGGCAATTGCTCCATATTTAGAATCTGCAAAAAAGGCAACAGAATTTGGATTGGGAATAAATGCAGGACATGATTTGAGTTTAGAAAATTTGGAATTTTTTGCAAAAGAAATTCCAAATTTAGAAGAAGTTTCTATTGGGCATGCCCTTATAAGTGATGCAATCTATTTAGGATTGGAAAACACAATCCAAATGTATAAGCGACTCTTATAGATGAAGCTTTATTCAAAAATACAAGGAGATAAAGCACAGGATTTAATAATAATTCATGGGCTTTTTGGTATGAGTGACAATTGGAACGCCCTCGGAAAAAAATTCACAAAATATTGTAAGGTACATTTGATAGATTTAAGAAATCACGGTAGATCACCACATTCTGAAGATTTTAATTATGATGTGATGTGCGAGGATTTACTGGAATATATGGAAGACAATAACATTCAAAAACCAATACTATTAGGACATTCTTTAGGAGGAAAAGTAGCTATTAAATGTGCTTTTACATATCCTGAAAAAATAGAAAAATTAATAGTTGCAGATATATCCCCAAAAAAATACAATACTGATTTTGCTCAGAATATTTTGCAATTGTTATATAAATTACCTTTAGAGGATTTTAAAAATAGAGAGGATATTGATAGTGTACTTTCGTCTACTTATGAGGATAAGGGCATGCGACTATTTCTTTTGAAAAACTTATATAGAAAAGAAAACAAGGAGTTTTCTTGGAGATTTAATATAGATGTGCTCTTAGAGAAAGTAAGCAACATACAAGAGGCAGATTTTATAAAAGGAATTTGTGATATTCCAACTCATTTTATAAGAGGAGGAAACTCGAATTACATAACAACTGAAGATGAACTAATTATAAACAAACACTTTTCTGATTTTAGTATTGCCACAATTGATGGTGTTGGTCATTGGATACATGCCGAAAATCCTCAAAGATTCTATAATGAGGTCATGGAATTTTGTTTGATTTAAATGTTTTTAAAACACAATAATCTGCCCTTCTTTTGCCAAATTAAATCCGTTCTTTAGAACCTCATTTTTAGCAGAACTACCCTCTATTAATAAAGGATTGGTATGGTTAAAATGTATAAAATGTACTTTCTTTTTATCTGTTTTAGTTAGAGTAGAAAATAGCTCCATACTTTCCTGTACAAAAGGATGAGGGATTTCACTCATATCTCTTCTCAATTCTCCATTTTTATAAAAGGTAGCATCTAAAAAAGCGTAATCTACTTTTTGTATAAGCTCATTTATATTTGTTGCCCATCTTTCCCATTTGTCAATATCTGGAATAAAAATTAAGGATTTGTTATTTATCATAATTTTATATCCTACTGTTTCAGAAAACTCATCTCTATGAGGGACCAAAAAAGGAGTTACTTTTATGTTCTCATTCAGATTAATAGTAGAATCTGATTTTAATTCTTGCAAACTGATGTTTTTTAATTCTACCAATTGATTCCATGGACCGTTTTCTTCCAAAAAAGTTTTCATTCTTGGCATGGCAAAAACAGGAGTGTTATTTGTCCCCATGACTTCTTTACCTAAATGCATGAGTCCAGTGTAATGACCTATATGAGCATGAGTTAATAGAACTCCATTTATTTTTTCTGTTCCCGTTTTACTTTTTAATAGTTGTAATTGCTCTTTTATATTTGGAGTGGCATCTATAATCCATTGATCATTAGTAGTTGGATCACATATCGCTAAACATGAAGTATTTTTTTGTAGGTTTGAATTTTTCCAAGCAGCTCTGCAACAATTTTTTTTACAATTCATTTGTGGATATCCTGCATCTTGCGCTACTCCCAAAACCATAATATATGCTGTATTTGGAATTTCTCCTTTAGAAGTTGATTCAGATAATATATTTTCTTCCTTTTGAGAAGTACAGGAAAAAAGAAACACAAAACTTATAAGTAGAATTATTTTCATAGTATTATTTTTTCAAAGCAATAATACTCTTTTTTGTTGGGCTTCAAATTGATGGCTCCTAATTCTCTATAACCTAATCTTCTGTAAAAACCCATAGCTTTTGGGTTTCCTGAATAAGTGTCTAATCGAATTGATTTCAGTCCTTTTTCTTTCGTCAAATTTTCAGTAAATAACATTAAATTTTTCCCAATTTTTTTATTCCAAAACTCTTCTTTAACTCCTAATCGGTGCACGACTAAAAAAGAATCAGATTTATCTTCCCAATCAATATTTAAATAGGTTTTATCCTGATTTTGATCTATATTTATTCCTCCTACAATGATTCCTTTAATTTCTGCAACATAATAAGTTGATTTTTCTAAATCTTCACTAATTATCTTGTTGTTAGGATATGTATCGTCCCACTGATCTATATCATTTATAAGCATTCCTTTCACACAAGATTTATACATCTTCATGATATTTTCAATATCTTTATGTATTGCTTTTCTAATAATCATTCCACTAATAAATTACATCCTCTTAAATCAGCGTTAGTGAATCTACCATTTATCTTAAATCTATGATTATCTAACTTTATTCCAAGATCTAGAGTTGCTATAAACGAGCATGAGTGAATATTTGCAAGGTCAATAATATTTACTCCTCCTGCTTTATTATGTCCTAAAATAGTTAGAGGGTCGTTAATGTCTCTAATGATTATTTTCATCCAATTTGGTGGAGAAAAAATACCTTTCTCTTTTGAATAGGCTTGAGACAGTAGTTCTGTCATTCCATACTCAGAGTGTATGTTTTTTAAATGGAAAGCTTTCTTTAAAATAATATGTAATTCCTCTTTTAGTAATTCTTTTCTTTTCCCCTTCATACCTCCAGTTTCAATTATAATAGTATTTTTTAATGGTCTAGAGAAATCTTTAGCGAAATCAATTAAAGCATATGTAACTCCAATAATTATAATTTTGTTACTATTGATTTCTTGTTTTTTGATAACCTTAGATAGTTTTTCAAAGTTATTATTATAAAACCCACTATAACTATTAGTGCTATGCATAATTAATGTATTAACCATATAAATTAAAGAGGAATCTCCATTTTCAGTATAAGATGGAAGTATCCCAATTATGCATGTGTTTTTAATATCTCCATATATTTTTGAGAAATTTTTCATGAAACTTTTTTCATATAGATTAAGATCTGCAACATAGTGTTTGCTTCTAATTCCAGACGAACCGCTACTCTGAAAAATAATTTGAGATTTTTTGTTTTTTGATATTATCTTTTCACTTTTAAAGAAATCTATTGGCAGGAAAGGAATCTCATTTATTGTTTTTGGTTTTTTGTCTTTTAGGATTAGTGATGAAAAGTTGGAATAAATAGGATTATTTTTGATTTGATATTGGTGAGTTTCTAGGGCAATTTCTTCAAATTCCCTATTACTAGTAATATTAAATAGTCTATTTTTGTGAGAGAAGTTCATTTGTAAATATATTTTCAAAATTATAATAAAAATCAACAACAATGTCTATGTATTCTAAAAGTAAGTATTTAATATTATGTTTAATAATATGTTTGTTTGCATGTAACAATAATCATGAAGTTTCTAAAGAAAAAGTATTATCTGTACAAAATAATAATACTAGCTTTTATACTTTAGATAAAAAAAATACAAAAATTATTTGGAATGGGTATAAAACATCTGATAAGGTTAAAGTAGTAGGGTTTTTTACAGAATTCTCAACTAATCGTGATATTTTAGATTCTTCTTTTACCAGTGTACTAGATTTAGTTTCTGGTCTTGAGTTTTCAATAAACTCATCAAGTTCATCTTCCGGAGATCCAATGCGAGATGGTAATTTGCGAGAGTTTTTTTTTAAATATTTAACTAATGATTTCAAAATTATAGGTGTATTAGGTCGTCCAGGATCTAAATGTCCTAGTGACTCTATTGATGTTGTTTTTAATGTATTCGATATTGATTACAAAATACGTTTTGGGTATAATTATAATATTAAAAATAGTTTAATAGAGATTAGAGGTCCGATCAAACTAGAAAATGAATTTGGTGCTGTTAGGGCTTATAATGCTATCCATGAAAAATGTTATGATCTTCACAAGGGTGCTGATGGCGTTTCTGTAACATGGAAGGAAGTAGATATTCATATAAAGGTGCCAGTAATTATATTTGATCGATCGCTATAGATAAATAAAATCATCATGATTAAGCTAGCTTTTAAGAATCCATATATAATTATTGTTTTTGCAATTCTAGTTTCTGTTTTATCTTTTGTTATTGTACCTAGAATGGCTGTTGATATTTTACCTCAGTTTAAGAAATCTGCAATGCAAATTTTAACATTGTATCCTGGTATGCCTGCTGAGGTAGTTGAAAAAGATATTACGAGTAGAATGGAACGCTGGACTGGTCAGTCAAATGGAATTTTAAAGCAAGAATCTAAAAGCTTGATGGGCGTTAGTCTAGTTACGAATTATTATCAGGAGAATATTTCTGCTGCAGAAGCAATGGCAAATACATCTTCATATGCCATGTCAGATATGTATTACCAGCCACCAGGTACTCTTCCTCCTATGGTGCAGCCTTTTGACCCTACAGCTTCAAAACCATTAATGCTCTTAACAGTAAGTTCTGATCAAAGAAATGGTAAAGAATTGTATGGACTTGCATACTATTCTTTAAGACAGATGTTGAGTGGGGTAAAAGGAATTATTGCACCTGCTGCTTTTGGAGGTTCAAAACGAAGAATATATATATATGTAAATCCCTCCAAGATTGAGGCTTTAGGTATTTCACAAACAGAGATAAGTGATGCTATTCTTAGAAATACCACTATGATTCCATCAGGAATTGCACAGATTGGTGATCTTACTTATGCTATTGATGCTCAGGGAACAATAAAAAAAGTTGCTGAATTTAATGATATTGTAGTTACTCATA